>JANNCG010001194.1:0-6508 GCA_031386385.1 Myxococcales bacterium | reverse complement strand
GATTCGATCATTTTGCTCGCGCAGCGCACCGAACAAGATTTGCGAACCCACGGGCCACGATGGGATCGCATTGCGAACATTGTGTAGGTTTTCGGCGAACAAAAATGAGATTGCGCTCTCACTCCACACCGTAAGCTGCACGCCTTGATCTTGCAGTCGTCGGGTGGATGCGATGTGTCGGCGCAGGGCGCTTCGGGGGTCTGTGCGCTTTTGCTGGAGTCCTAGGTTTTCTTGGACAACACCCACTCGAAGTGTGGGTGCGGTGCGGTTCTCAACGTCCACCTCGTGAAGACGGTATGCGCCATAACTGATAGAAAATATCCAAGCGATGGATGCTGCGATGAGTGGCCACTTCCACCGCGCTCCTTCTGGGAGGGTCTTGTTGTTTTTCTTGGCCCACCATCGTGAGAGCACCACATCCAGCGCGGCGTGGGACAGAGTGAGCAAGAGCCCTACGAAGACGACCCCTCCAAGATCTGCGGTCTGAATAAGCAGCGGAACGTTGTGCAGAGAGTTTGCATAATACCATGGAAAAAGACCAGGAAAAGTAAACTCAAGCGCCGCAAACAGCAACGGAATGCTCAGCAGTCGCGGCCATCCCATGCGATCGGTTCGGGCCACTGCAGTGTAGAAAAACGCAAATTGCAGGCCTTGTGCACCCCACAAAAGCGACGAGAGCAACACACAGATGGGCAGCGAAAACCCAGAAAATGTCTTGAGCATGGAGGCAATCCAATAGAAGCCCCCACCGATCCCGATGGTCCCTGTAAGCCAACCAAGCTTGAACGCTTGCTTCGGCGTACGGCCCCGGAGGGCCATCAAGATGGGTCCCTGTGCGATCACGGCGCAGGGCCAAAAATCGAAGCCTGCAAACCCCAAAAACAAGATGACCCCGGACAGGACACTCAACGCAATGGCGGCCTGAGTGCCTTCAACCAGGGGGACCGTTGGTGCTTCTGCAGCGGGCGAAATGGGCGGGAGTGAAGGACCGGGCGAGCTTGTGTCTGGCACGGCGTCTGAACGCGTCATGGTTTTTAGCTTAGACCACTGCCCCGAAATTGGCCTGAAATTGCCCCCAAATAGGGGAGCGCAGTTAAGTCCGTTCTTTCTTTCCCTGAAATGTCTTGCCGTGGTACCGAAACACCTCAGGAATGAGTGCTTCTGTCCGCTCCCATGCTCGAACCGACGTAGGTCGTGTTCGCGAGATTAACGAAGACAATTTTCTTGTCGATCGCAAGCTCGGTTTATACATCGTCTGTGATGGTATGGGGGGTCACGCTGCGGGTGAAGTCGCCAGCGCCATCGCGGTGCAAGCGTTTCGCGATGCGCTGAAGAAAGACGAGGATTTTCTCTCAGATTTTGCGAAAGGCGACACGTCTGTTCGCCCCGAAGATCTGAAAAATCTTGTCGAGAGTTCGGCACACGCAGCCAACGCGGCGGTCTACGTGGAGAGCCAGCGAGACACAGCCAAGCGCGGGATGGGCACCACGCTCACCGCTCTTGTGCTGGTCGGCAACCATGGGTTCATCGCGCACGTTGGCGACTCGCGGTGCTACCTGGTCCGCGGCAACCAAGTAAAAATGCTGACCGAAGATCACTCAGTGATCAATGAGCTCAGAAAACGCGGCAAGCTCAAGCCTGAGATTGTCGCGAAGATTCAGAACAAGAATGCGGTCACCCGCGCGGTGGGTGTGTTTGAGACCGTTGAAGTCGACACGTTTCACTTTCTCACCGCCCCTGGCGATCGCTATATCCTCTGCTCTGATGGATTGCACGGGTACGTAGAGACCGAAGAAGAGATGAACAGTCTCGTCGAGGGTCTCGGTGAAGAGACCGGAACCCAACGGCTCATTGATATCGCCAACGAGCGCGGTGGCAAAGACAACATCACTGCGATTATTGCGACCATTCCCGAGGAAGACGGCGGCACAAACGACCTGGTGCTGGGATACGAGACCCTCGCGAGCATGCCGTTTTTCAGGCACCTTGAGCCTCGCGAGCTGCTCCGAGTGCAGGCGATGGCGCGACCGAGAGGCTTTCAAAACGACGAGATTGTTGTGACCGAAGGTCAAGCGGGTGACTCAATCTTTGTGGTGCTCAAAGGCAACGCGAAGGTATGCAAAGGCGATGCAGAGATCGCGAAGTTTGAAGCGGGGCACTTTTTTGGCGAGATGTCTCTGGTCGAAAAGGCCCCCCGAAGTGCGACCGTCAAGAGCGACGGGGCCGCACAAATGCTTGAGATCGCGCGCGCAGACTTTTTTAAGATCCTCCGTGAAGAGAAGGACATCGGCGTAAAGCTTTTGTGGAACTTTGTCACAGAACTCTCCAAACGCCTCCGCGCCACGTCGCAGAATTTAGCTGCTGTCAAAGAGCAGATGAACCAGGTCGAAGACATGACCGAGGCGCTGCTCTTTGAAGACGATCCGCACCACCGAGGACGAAGTGTTTTGCCTGCAGTTACTTTGCAGACGACAGAGCCGGTGGTTCCACGGTCGCCGAGGGTTCCGTCGTTGCGGGCAGTCACGGCGACTTCGTTGTCGGACACGATTGTGCCGGATGGTCCCGTTTATCAGCCAAATCCCAGTGTTGCGCCAACAACCGCACCGCATGCAACGATCCCCGATACCGCGATGCTTGGCTCAGAAGACCCCTCTCAAGCAGGCGAGACGGTGCGGCCACCTGCGGGAGAAGAAGATCCCGCAACTGTTGAAGCTGTGACTGCGCCATTGCCACAGACAGAGCCAGAGTCCGGCGGTGTCGCGATTGTGCAACGTCGTCGCAAGGTCAACGTGATTGATGACGATCAAACTCAGCTCGCGCCCGTTGCTCCTGTCGTTGCTCCAGAGCCCGCGCACGCACATCCGCACGAAGTGGCTCCGGACACTGATGCTCCAACACCCCCTGATGGGATCACGCGCTAGACACTAGAAAGTTAGCAGTTATGACTGAGCGCTTTTCGATGACTCCGTTTGATCCGACGCTTTATACACGGGTTCCGACGCTGTCTCTGGCGGCGTTGATCTCGTTGGCGCAAGATCTCAGCAGCACTGCGCCGAGGGATCTTGGTCCCAACGCCTCGCGCTGCCGTGATCGCTTAGTGCGAACTCTCGCAGAGGCACAAGAAGACCTCGCACGCGATGCCGGCGGCGGGCTCGACACAGTGGATGTCGACACCGATGCGTGCTGGACCGCGCTTCGTCAACGGTGCGAAGCGTTTGCATCCCTGCCGACAGACACAAGCCCCGATGTGGCTCGCGCCAAAGAGCTTGTGCAAAATATCTTCCCGGATGGGACGTCGTTTCTCAAGCTGCCGTACACCGAGCAGGGTGCAGAGACTGGCACTATTTTGCAGCGAATTGACCGAGATTCTCTTCGAGCTGATCTTGAGCGAATCGCAGGTAAGATCTTCGTCGATGCGGTCTATTCAGTGCAACTTCGCTACCAAGGGATGATCGACACGATCCTCGCGCGCGCAGAGTCACAGCAACATTTGACAGAGCACGCAAAGACCTTAACGCAACGGATTCAATCCTATGCAGTGGCGGTTCTTGGTGCGGCGGACCTTGATGATCCGGCAAACGTCGCTTGGGCTCGCGTTGCCCTGTCGCCCATCGCGATGGCGCGCAACGAGGGGCTGTAGCACTTTTAGCGTACGTACTGCCAGCTGACGCCACGGGTCACTTCAAGATGCAGGTGATTGCGATGAGGCTCGTTGAAGTTGGGAGTGAGCACTACGTGAAAGAGTCCTCGACGAGCAGAATCGCACGCAATTGTACGCAACACACGCGCTCTCTCATCCCTCGGAACCCGCGCCTCAGGCCCACACACAGGATGCCCCAAAGCTCCACGAAAGTGCTCAAGCACACTGAGCGTTGAACCGTCATCACGGACAAATACTCCGGCATCAATAGCCATCGCTCCTGGATGTCGCGCCTGAACGGGCTGCCTTTGCACCGCGCTCTCTGTCGCGGGCCGATAGATGCTCAGGTGCACGACCTCACGGATCGCAAGCGTTCTGAGTTGGCGAGACCAGCGGAGCAACGCGACCGCGAGTCTGCAGTCCATCAGCTCGTGAATAACCCTTGAACCGCTGGCGCGAAAAGTGACCCCTCCGATGGGACCGTTGACAAAAATTGGCTGCGAAATTCCTCGCTGAACGCGCCCGCTTGGTGTCCAAGAAATGCCCGCGCGGCGGACCGCTGCGATACACTGGCGATCGGAGAGTGCGGCGATCTCAAGAGCGACCTGCGGGGCTACGGGAAGTGGCTCACCCTCAGCGCTGCCTGTGACCTCGCCCTCGTCGCCGGTGGGGTCCGGGCGGTCTTGCTCGACACTTCCAAGCACGTGTGTCGCGATGTGTTCGTCCACTGGATCATCGCTGGACAACCCTCCATCCGGCACACTCACGGCACCTCCGTCGACACGAAACAGGCTCTGGGCATCAAGGGCTGCTGGGGCCATCGCGATCCCCGCGATGATCGCGGAGCAGATGGCAGCATAGGGCCACGGATTAGCGCAGGACTTCAGCACGGACCAGATAGTCTCTCTCTCCTCGCGAAAAGCGCAACAAAACAGCATCTGCGAAGCGCGAGCGAAAATACGCCGAGAGCAGCTGATCGAGGGATCCGGTGGGGTGCTCGTTGAGCGCAACGAGCCGATCACCCACCGCCACACCAGCGGCGCTGAGATAGCCCTGCTGATCGACGGAGGTCACAACAAACCCGCCCTGCGGCGAGATCTGCGCACGCAATCCACGACCAAATGGCGCCAGGTCCGTGATCCCCCGCAGGTCCACGCGAAAAGTCGAGTCGCTGCGTTGAGCAAGCCGTGGCCTTCTCTCAACCCAGTCGCTCTCGCTCGGCGCCTGAACAAGGGGCGACAAAGTCTGCGATGCGCGAGCGCGACGAGCGGACTGTTGCAGCCGTGTCCCAGAGGGTGGGGACGGGGGTCCTAGTGCGAGAAGTGGCTGGGTGTGAACAGAGTCTATCAGCGAATTGACACGCTCATTGAGCACAACAACATGCTGGCTCTGTACGCGGAGCGCGTCGGTTTGACGCTGAGCGATCAACGTATAGTCGGTGTGCTCTCGGAGAAAAATTCCCGCAGCGATCCGTACGACGAGCGCGAGCAGGAGGGCGCTTGTTGCAAGTAGGCTGTGTGCGATAATCCAACGACGAGCGGTCACAATGCGATGAGTTCTTACGGTTGAGAGAAGTTTGCTTTTCAATCAGCAATACAACTGAGTCATACTGCGAATTGCGTGTTGATCTTTCTATGCGACGGCTGACCTTACTGCGAATTTTAGCGGCAGCGCTGATTGTTGCTGCCCTGGTGGGTGGGCTGGCCATCACGCAGATGCTCCAGCGCGGCGATCAGGCGTTGAAGAGCAGAATGTTAGCTGGATTTCGAGCCAACACCGAGACTCTCGTGCAGCGCGTAGTGGTGCCCTCTCCGGGGACGATTCGAGCTGTGATTTGTCCAGCAGACGGAGCGGCAGCGTTGACCGCAGACACCTCAGAGATCGTCCTTCGCGACCGCTTGGGGCGCGAGCTAAAACGTGCGACTTTCACCCCCGACCAATCTCGGCACAATCGTTGTTTGGACGCGATCACACACGCCACTGGGGATCTGCAGATCTTTCTGCGACCCAGCGTAAGCAACGGGCCTCGGGTGCGCGGCGTCGAGGTGTTCTCACACCGGTCCATCAGCCCTTGGCTCTCGTGGCCAGTGCTTGCTTGGTTAGCTGGGTTTTCGCTGCTGCTTTACACTTCTAAACCTCCATCTAGCGCGGCGCTTCACCCAAACGAAGCCCCTGTCGACCCGCTGGTTGCCAACGAAAAGAGCACAGAACACTCTGAGGGTGATGACACGGCGATTCCGGTGCGGTGGCCGTTTGGTTGGCTCTTTGCGATTGGGGCTTATGTCTTTGTCCACATCGCGACGGTCTTGGTGATGTTGTTGGTGATGCTTGTGCGCAAGGCCGAACCCGGAGCGTTTGATGGGCTGTCGTTAGGGTTGAGCACCATCGTTCAGCACGGGATGCTCATCGGGGTATCGCTGGTGTTGTTGGGCGCATGGAGCAAACGCGCCCCGGGGACTAACCCCCACTGGAATTGGTATTCCGCCGCAGGATTTAAGCCATTTACGAAAAAAGGCGTCGGACTGTCGGTCCTCGCGGCGTTGCTGCTTGTGGCCATAGCAGTGGGCTGCACCACGTTGATTCCGGATTTAAACAGCAGCCCGATGGGCGTGATGCTAGAGCGCTCGCCCGCGCGGTATGCCATCGCGTTTGGGGCTCTCATCGCGCCGTTGTCCGAAGAGCTTTATTTTCGCGGGGTGCTTGTCGCAGCGTTTGGCCGCAAGAACATCTGGTTTGGCGTCCTAGGGAGTGTGCTCTTTTTTACCGCCGCTCACGTGATGCAACTGTGGGGCTCGTGGGCAGGATTGATTCCCATTTGTGCGGTGGGAATCACCAACGCCATCATTCGCGCCAAGAGCAAAGGACTCG
>JANNCG010001187.1:0-4620 GCA_031386385.1 Myxococcales bacterium | reverse complement strand
GCGCATTGGGCAGCGCGCATTGGGCAGCGCGCATTGGGCAGGGTGCATTGGGCAGCGCGCATTGAGCAGCGCGCATTGGGCAGCGCGCATTGGGCAGCGCGCATTGAGCAGCGCGCATTGAGCAGCGCGCATTGGGCAGGGTATTCGTTGGCACACGCCGAGGAGAGCACTTCGCTACGCGAAGTGTCATACGTCCCCATCGGTTAGAGTTGAGTCAGCCCTGCGGGGTTTACCCTCGCCCAATGCGCCCTGGCCACCCCGTGCGCCCTGCGCGACCCTCGCACGCAAGCACCTTCGGTGCGTGTATGCGTGCTCATTTATAAGTTATGTATGTTAGCGAATTGCGCGGTTCGACTGCGCGTCCGGCGTGTCACTTCGCTTCTCTCACTCACGCAACTCGGTGTGCGAGTGAACGCACGGTGGGCAGGGCGCGTGAGTTCGTTGCGCTTGTTCCACGGCGGTCGCTCCGTCGTCGCTTCGCGACCCCGCGCAATTGAATCCATCCTCCCATCCTCCTTCCTTTTCGCGGCAAAAGGAAGGAGGGGCAAGAAGCGCTGCGCGCCGGGGAGTCAGAGCCTCACTGCACGTTTTTGCGGAGCCGTGACGAGAGTGAGTCGAGCGCTAAGACCATCACCACGATCGCGCCGACCACTACGCTCACTTTGGCGTACTCGGCACCTCGCATGTACGTGATGAGCAAAAACCCTATGCCTCCAGCGCCGACAAGGCCGAGGACTGTGGACACACGCACGTTGAGCTCAAACCGAAAGAGCACAATCGCCACAAAGTGTGACGCAAACTGCGGCCACACGCCCCAGCGAAGGACCTGCACTGGGGTCATTCCGACTGCGCGCATCGCCTCGGGAGGTCCGGGATCCAGCGTCTCAATGGTCTCGTAAAACTGTTTTGCGAGCGCGCCCACCGTGTGAATCGCCAGCGCGAGCACGCCCGGAAGCGGCCCAAGACCCACAGCACTCACAAACACCAACGCTAAAATGAGCGTGTCCACTGAGCGATCAAGGTTGAGAAATAGCCGCACAACGGCGCGCACCCAGCGAAGGGGCATGGTGTTTTCTGCGGCCAAAAATCCCAACACAATCGCAAGCGGGATCGCCAACGCGGTACCCACCAACGCCAGTTGCGTGGTCACCACCGAGCTCTCAATCACCGCTGGCAACACCGATCGATCCGGCGGAACCATCGCCCTTACAAACGCAAACATCCCATGCCGTCCCGCGATGAGCTTGCTAAAAGACCACTGCGCGCCGATGACTCCCCAAAGGAGAGCAAACCCCGCCACGGACCAACCCAACCGAGTACGCCACACCGCTGAACGCGCAGCGCGATCCCACCACGGCATCGCGAGGATCAACGTGAAGAGCGCGAGAAGAAAAAAGATCGCCACATCCATCGGTCGATCAAAGCGAGTGTTGGGTCGCATCGCTCGCGTGGCGCTAAACGCCCGCCGCACCAAGGCATACTGCGCGCTGTCCGCCGCAACAAAGCCGTCCGTACTGTTGAGTCTTCGCAACAAAGCGCGACCCGCCTCGGTCTGGCCCATAGCCAAGAGGCTGCTTCGGACGTTGCGCACCAAAATGGGATGCGTGCGCAAAAAATCAGGGTGTACACCGACCGCGTCTGAGGGCACAGGCGGCGAGTACAAAATGGGTCGCAGCCTCGGGGGGGGGCGGTTGCGCAAAAACCTCGTCCACGCTCCGCCCCCGTCCGATGGGGGCTCAGCCCACACCGCAGCTGCGTCCACCTGTCCGTTGTACACCGCGAGCACGGCGGCGTCGTGGCCTCCGGCGAACACTTGTTGCCGAAAAAAATGCTGCGGATCCATTCCACGCTCGAGCATGAGGTACCGAGGGATGACAAACCCCGAGGTGCTCTGCGGATCCACCCAGGCGATGGTCTTGCCGCGCAGCTGTTCGAGTGAAGTGATCCCAGAGTTCTCGCGCACCACGATGGCGCTGTAGTAGCTCGGGCTGCCGCGACGCACCTGCGTCAGGATCACTTGCGCGCCAAATTGCTGCTCCGCAAGGATCAACGGCGCGGGAGTAAACCACGCAAAGTGCACCTGCCCACTGCGGGTCGCCTCGACAAGCGCGGTGTAGTCCAGCGTGACGTACGCACGCACGGGGAGCTGGATGCGGGCGGACAACTCGCGCGCCAGTGCGTCGGCGCTAGTTTGAAGCGCTTGCGCGTTTTCGGCTGGATTAAACCCGAGAATAATCTCCTCAGGGATGGTCTCGGGTGCTTGCTGTGCGCACACGGGCGACGGCCGCACAAGCGTGAGCAACGCAACCAGGCAGGCGAGCAACGGCACAAATCGACGCGGATCAAGAGCTTGCACCGAGCGTGTATATCCCTTCTCGCGCTGGGAGGGTAGTGGTGCATCTAGCGCGTGCTTCACTGCGTGGAAGCAGGTTGTCGAACGCGCCGATCTGCCTGTTGTTTCAGTCCCCGATTGAAAACGCCACTGCAACCCTCGCGCACAAAACCCACACGGTGTTGGGTGCTGAAGCGAACGCGAGTCTCGCAGTGCTTCAAGCGCGCGCTATGCATGTGAGCGACGAGCGTCGTGGTCGCATCGGTATGTGTCGCGACAAAGCATTGCTCGATTTGTGGACTGTCCGTGCGGCGACAACCGTCGAGGACGTGCTTGCAGATGAGTTAAGTTGCGCGCCGGATGAGCGCGCTGGCAGCACGTTTGTCCTGAAAATTGAGCTAATTCCTTCGGACCACAGCGCTGTTGGTTGACAAATTGGCTCAATTTGCAGCATTTTCGTCGCCGTCGGTCGCATAGGAGAAAACACCTGTGTTTGTCCACGCCGTTTCGCGCAACGTCTCTGCGCTTCGCGCACAATCCAGCCAACACGAGCCTATTTGGTCTCGGCTTTCTGCGCGGCAAAATGTTAGACCATATCGCTCTGTGGCGACACGTTTTTTACATACAGCTGACTGGCAAATGGGGATGCGAGCCCTGCACGCTGGTGCTGCCGCAGACGCTGTTCGCGCGGCGC
The DNA here is from genome assembly GCA_031386385.1 of Myxococcales bacterium. GTDB lineage: Bacteria > Myxococcota_A > Polyangia > Polyangiales > JANNCG01. The sequence goes on along the minus strand of JANNCG010001187.1, from coordinate 1,594 downwards.
GTTTTGAAGCGGCCGAGCGCGTGGTGGCCGCAGCGCGTGAGCACAATGTTGAGTTTTTATTAGTCGCAGGCGATACCTTTGAAGACAACGCCGTGGATCGCTCAATGGTGGCCAAGGTCGCTGAGATTCTCGCCTCTGCGCGGTGCCCTGTGTATGTGATCTCGGGCAACCATGACCCCCTTGTGCCCGGGAGCGTGTGGGCCGATCACTGCTGGTCGCATGTCCCGACGGTTCACATTTTGCGCGAAGAAGTCCCGGTAGAAGTTAACTCACTCGTCACGCTCTGGCCCGGCGTCGCGCGCACAAAACACGACGAGCGAGACCCCACAGCGTGGATCCGAACCGAAGATCCCTCCCGCGTTCACATCATCATCGCCCACGGAACGGTCGAAGCCGTCCACCGCGAAGAGCCCTGGTATCCCATCGCGCGTGATGCTCCTGAGCGCACGGGCGCGGACTTCATCGCCCTGGGTCACTTTCACGGATACACGCCGTATCTCGCGCGTGATGGCGCCGCGAGGATGGCCTACTGTGGCACGCACGAGCCCACACGGTTTGGCGAGCGCAGTGTAGGCTCGGTGCTGCTGGTAGAGATCGAAAAACCCCGCGCCGCGCCCAGGCTCACGATGCTTCAAACGGGCAAGCTCACTTGGGTAGTCAAAGAAGCAACTCTGCGGGACAGCGGAGACGTTGCGTCGGTACACGCAGAGCTAAACAACCTCGATTCGCCTGAAAAATCACTCGTAAGACTACGTTTGTACGGACACCTTCGAGTGGACGAACAAGAGGCGCTTGAGAGCCTCGCTAACACCGTACGCACGCGGTTTTTAGACGGCCGTGTCGAGAGTTTTTTGCGGCTGGCGCCCACTGACCTTCGCTGGACAGCCCTGCTTCCTGAGGGCCCTGCGCGTGAGACGGCGAGTCGCTTGGCGCGCTGGGCAGAGGTTGAGTGTGTTGATCGCCCCACAGGGGTCACCGCAGAGGTAGCAACCCGCGCGTTGCTAGAGCTGTTTGCGCTCGCGGGTGACGATCACACAGACGATGAAGCAGTGGACGACGCACCGATCCCGAGCCGCAAGCACCGTTCAAGCAAACCAAGATCGAAAGCTGGGCGCTAAGCGATGATCTTGCGGTCTGTGCGCGTTGAAGGGTTTCGGTGTTTTGTCTCGCCCGTTGAGGTCACCGGGTTTAGCGAAGGCTTTAACTTGATTAGCGCGCCCAATGGCTCGGGCAAGAGCACGCTCTTCGAAGCCGTTCGTCGTGCACTGATTGACCACCACGCGGTGTCGGGCAAAGAAGCGGAGCACATGCGACCGTGGGGGCGCTCGCTGGCTCCGACAATGACCGTGGATTTTGCACACCAAGCGTCTGAGTGGCGCTTGCACAAGCGCTTTTTAGATGCGCCCGAGTGTGTCTTGTTTCGCCGCGAAAACGACGCGTGGGTCGCCGTCGATCGGGGCGAAAAAGCGGACGAGCGCGTGCGGCTGCTGCTTGAGCGCTCAGAGCCCATTCGTGGTCTGGCCAAAGAGTCGCAGTGGGGTTTGGCGCAGATTTTGTGGGCTCCTCAGGGTGCTATCGCGCTGGCGGCGGTGAC
>JANNCG010001154.1:0-2119 GCA_031386385.1 Myxococcales bacterium | reverse complement strand
TTGCTGCAGGCGCTTGGCCCAAAGCAAGAGTGTGATGGCCTGAAGGGTTTTGCCAAGACCCATGTCGTCCGCCAGGATCCCACCGGTACCCGTTGGTCGAAGAGGACACAAAACGAAGCAAGACCACGAAGGTAAAGAAGGGCGCCAAGGCTGCGAAAGAGGCCGTTGTCGAGGAGCCTGAGCCTCCAAAAGCTGTGAAAAAAGCGGCGAAAAAGGGCGCGAAAAAGGGCGATATCGAAGAGGTCCTGGCGACGATTGTTCCTGCGGTTGCACCCGACGCAGAGCCGCTTGTGCATTCGGGTCCGCTCGCGTTGGTCATCGCGCCAACGAGCGTTGTGACCAACTGGGTGCGCGAAGTTCAAAAGTTTGCTCCAGGGCTTCGGGCGATTGCTTGGAGCGGCTCTGATCGAAGCAAGTACAAAGCCGACATCGAAAAGGCCGATGTGATCGTCACCAGCTACGCGTTGGTCCGTCGAGACGAAGAATTTTTGAGCTCGATTGATTGGGGATTCGTCATCTTGGACGAAGCGCAGTCGATCAAAAATCCGACAAGCGCGACCGCTCGGGCAGCGAAAAATCTAAAGGGCAAACGGCGCCTTGCGCTGACGGGCACACCCATCGAAAACAGGCTCAGTGAGATTTGGTCCATTTTTGACTTTGTGTCGCCAGGCCTGCTGCCCGTACTGCCGCAGTTTGAAGAGCGCTACGCGCGTCCGATTGATCGCGGAGATGAGGACGCGTCCCGACGGCTGCGAACCACGATTCACCCCTTTGTCCTGCGTCGAACCAAATCCGAAGTCGCCAAGGATTTGCCCGAGAAAATTGTCACCGAACGTCTATGCGAGCTCCCACCGGAGCAAGCGGCGGTCTACAAGACGGTGCTCAAGACTGTGCGCGACGCGATCTACGGTCAGGTCGAGGCGAACGGACTCGCCCGATCGCATTTGCAGATTCTCGCGGGGCTCACCCGGCTTCGTCAGGCAGCGTGCGATCCGAGGTTGTTGGCGATTCCGGGAAGTTATTCGGACGAGACGTCAGGCAAGCTGGTGGCCCTCAAAGAGCTTCTCAGCGAGGCTCAACAGGGTGGCCACCGGACGCTGGTGTTCTCGCAGTTTGTGACGATGCTCTCGTTGATCAAGACGATGCTCGATCAAGAGGGTATTACGTACGAGTACATCGACGGAGACACCAAGGATCGACAGACGCGAGTGGATCGATTTAACCGGGACGAGAAGATCCCCGTGTTTTTGATCTCACTGAAAGCCGGCGGAACAGGGCTCAATCTCACCGGCGCGGACACCGTGGTGCACTTTGACCCCTGGTGGAATCCCGCAGTCGAAGACCAAGCGACGGACCGCGCGCATCGCATCGGACAGACTCGTGTGGTGACCGCGTATCGCTTTGTCGCCAAAGGAACGATTGAAGAAAAAATTGTCGAGCTCGGGACCAAAAAGCGCGAGCTCGTCAATAACGTCCTCGGTCAAGAGCAAGACGAAAAGGTGGCCGGTCACCTTACACGCGCCGATCTTGATAGCCTGTTCGCAGACGACTAGAAAAGCTTTAAGCCTATATTAGTGAGTAGACAACCAGTGACCTGGCGCACTTAGCGATAGCGCTAGCGCTATCGCAATCGCGGGTGCGGTCGTGTTGATTGGCTTTCTGGCCGCATGGTTTTTCCACCGATCGTCCGGTGCAGCGGCAGGGGCTCAGGGCTTTGCGCAACGCGCCGGGACGACAAGCGTGGACGCTCATCCCGCGGTTTGATAGAGGGGCTAAGTCCTCGACAATGGCAGAGGCCGAAGGCTGTTCTGCGTTGCGAACAACGACGAGCGTCGCTCCCCAGTCACGTGGAATTTGGTGTTCTCCGCAGACAAGTCCCTAAGCAAATCAATGAAATGTTTCGCAGCGTAGACCGCACTTTTCAGGGAATTGCGATAAGATCGAAGCTCTGTTGAAGACTCTCCGATCTGTTGTTGGCGCGGTACTCGCCCTCTGTGGGTGCGTATCGCCGCGGCAGCAGATCCTGCTTTATGTGCAGACTGACTTGCCCGAGCCGTTATCGCAGTTCGGTGACACACTTCGGGTCGAGCGGCTTGATAGCGTCACAGGGGTTGTGATT
>JANNCG010001148.1:0-5618 GCA_031386385.1 Myxococcales bacterium | reverse complement strand
ATGATGTCGGTTGCGCCCGTGAGCGATTGGCTGCCGAGCTCGGTTTTGATCTTCGCGATTCCAAAGTCCAATAGCTTGGGATGAAGGGTGCCTACGGACGCTTGCCAGAGCTGAATGTTGTCGGGCTTCAGATCACGATGGATGATCCCCTTGGCGTGCACCGCAGCGATGGCAGAGACGATAGGCAACAGGTATTCAAGCGCCTTGTGGATGGACAATCTCCCCTCACGCCAGAGCGTCGTCGCGAGACTCTCTCCCTCCAAGTACTCCATCGCAATCCACGGAACCCCATCGCGCGCCCCCACATCATCCACGTCCACAATGTGCGGGTGTCGCAGGCTCGAGGCGGCACGGGCTTCTTGAATAAACCGCTCAGTGACCTGAGGATTTTCGCTCCAATGGCGATGGAGAATTTTTAGCGCCACACGTTTTTGCAGCGGCTCTTTGTTCGCTTCGTAGACGGCACCAAACGCACCCTCGCCCAACAGTCGCGTCACACGGTAGGGCCCAAATTTGCTGCCAGCCGCAAGCTCCGTTGCTTTGGTTTCAAGGTTGTTGGGAGCAGATTGGGTCATGTGGGGGACCACCGGCGTTGCCAGAGCAAAACCGGCTCGTGTGGTGTCGATGGGTCGAGAGACGAAGAGGCACACGATTGTGCCGCAGAGTCAATGTCTGCACCAGTGGTTTCGGGCGCAGAAAACGAGAGACAGTGGATGGACACAAACTTGGTTCGGGCGAGCTCCGCAGCGCTACGGCGTCACATGTTTTTGTGTTGCCCGGTAGCCAGTCTGCCCCGTCAAATCAGTGTGTATTGAACCGTCCCCGGTCCGTGATACGTTCGGAGCGATCACCAAGCGCGGCAGGGCTTCAATATGATGATTCATCCGAGAATATCGATTTCGTTCGCCTTCATGGCCATGGTTGCAACCTTGAGTCAGGGATGTTTTGGGCTGAGGGACAGAGGCGACGCAGCATCGGAGGATGGCGATGTCGCGAACCCGGTGGATGTCCCGAGCGAAGCGATGGATGTTCCCAGTGCAGTTGTGGATGTTCCGAACGCGGCTGTGGATAGCGGTGTTTGTTCGATGGGTACCGTCGTGTGCGGGATGAGTGGGTGCGTCAATCTGCAATCAAACGCCCTGCACTGCCGCGCCTGCGGAATGGCTTGCCCAAGCAGAGCCAATGGAACGCCAATCTGCGCGGCGGGAGTTTGTTCGATCGGTTGTAATGCTGGATTCACTGAGCTTTTCGGGGAGTGCATCGCGGATCCCGCGTTTCCGCGACCCATTCTGCCGCTGTCATTGGGCGATGTATCATTGCGCAGACCAACTTTGCGCTGGCAACTACCAGCCAGAGGCGACGGAGCGGTCGTCGATCTATGCCGCGATCGTGCATGCTCGATGGTGATCGAGAGCCTCCGTGTAGTGGGCACGTCCGCACGACCCACGACGCCGCTACCTGCAAACACAGTGGTCTTTTGGAGACTTCGTGCAACTCTCGGGATGGCTACCAGCGCAATATTCAGTCCTACGTGGCTGTTCCACGTCCCCGCTCGGGACAACAACAACAACATTGATACGAGCTCAAACCCGCATCTCGACGTGAATGGCGACGGCTTTGATGATGTTGTCGTTGGAGCGTGGGCGGCGAGTCCAGGCGGACGGATGAATGCCGGAACCGCGAGTATTTTTCTTGGCTCGGGGAGCGGAGTAGCTCAGATGCCATCCCGCGTTTTTGAAGGCAGCATTGCGGGCGACCGGTTCGGCCAGTCTGTCGCGAGCGCGGGCGATGTAAACGGTGATGGATTTGGCGATCTTGTCATTGGCGCGCACCAGGCCGATCCACGAGGGCGCCTGCAAGCTGGGGCGGCGAGTATTTTTCATGGCTCCGCTGGAGGGCTTCCATTGGCGCCGACAAGAGTGCTGGAGGGTTCTGCGACTGGCGACTTATTTGGCGTTTCAGTCTCAAGCGCTGGGGACGTCAACGGTGATGGATTTGGCGATCTTGTGATTGGCGCGACCTATGCCGATCCAGGTGGACGCATGAACGCAGGGGCTGCGAGTGTTTTTCATGGGTCCGCGAGGGGGATCTCGATGGTACCGGCAAGCTTGCTTGAGGGCACAATTGCGGGCGATAGCTTTGGATTTAGAGCAACAACCGCAGGCGATGTAAACGGCGATGGATTTAGCGATCTTGTGATTGGCGCCCCTGATGCCGATCGAGGAGGGCGTGTAAATGCTGGGGTTGCGAGTATTTTTCATGGGTCCGGGAGTGGAATCCTGATGGTCGCGTCGCGCAACTTTGAAACGGCTGCAGCTGGCGATAGTTTCGGCTTTTCAGTCGCAGACGCTGGCGATGTGAACGGCGATGGATTTGCCGACGTGGTCGTTGGCGCACACCTCGCTGATGGAGCCGTAGTTTTGGATGCCGGGACGGCCAGTATCTTTCATGGCTCCATTCTTGGAACCCTGATGGCTCCAGCCATAGTCTTGGCGGGCCCCGCCTTCGCAGACTATTTCGGCAAGTCAGTCTCAAGCGCTGGCGATGTAAACGGCGATGGGTATAGCGATCTCGTGATTGGAGCATTCGGCGCCGATCCACAGGGACGCGTGGGGGCCGGGACGGCCAGTGTTTTTCACGGAAGCGCGATGGGTGTCTCAATGCTTCCGACGCGGGTTCTCGAAGGTCTCGTCGCCAGCGATGCGTTCGGTTGGTCAGTCGCCACCGCAGATAAAACTCTCCGCGACCCGCGCAACAACGCCACGGCGAACCACTGGTTTGCGCAATGGCTCCGTCGCTTCGACCAACGCGTATAAGTTGTGACTATTTGTCACGCGTTAAGACACGAATCAGCCAAATTAGCTATCCGATCGTGCACGCTACACATTTTATCTGCGAATTTGCAAGACACCCAAAAGTTATGACGTAATAAGCTTTTTACGCGATGCGTTAAATTCGATATCTGCTAGCAAATTTCCAAGATCAATCCGTTTTCAGTTTTCGGGCATACCCGACGCCCTCGTCGTGTCATGCCCCTGCAAACACAGCGGGTGCATTGGGCGCCAAACGCGCGAAATGAAGAGCCAAAAATCTTCGGTTCATGGCTCGCGCGAGTACTCCGTCGCCTCGACCATCGTGTATAAGGTGTTAGCTTTCGACGAGACGATGGCTTTCACTCTCTGCAACCATTTCTTGTCGACCAACAAACCGTTCGGTGAGCGAGCGACTTCTGAACGACCTCAGTTAAGCGAGTCGTCGCGACGCAAACCGCACAAACCATGGGGCGGCTTTCACATCTTACCAACCGCAATGCGCCCGGCATAACGCAAGAGACTGTACACACGCAAGGCTGACCTCTAATCTGTGGGGATCAATCAAGCGCTGCCTACGAAGGGGAGGTTGGTACGCCGCCGCCCGTTGCGACGCGTTGCGCGTCAGAGGACGACAAACCATGAGAATCATCCCGAGTGTTTCAGTTTCGCTCGCAATATTGGCGACGGGTTCCACTTTGATGGCAGGCTGCTTCGGGCTGACAGATCGCAGCGATGCGTCTTCGCAAAATGACGGAGCGCACAGCGGCGTCGATATCCAAGAGTTGGACAGGCCTTTGGTTGCGCGACCAGACGCGGCAGACTCAGCCCTCGACGACGCAACCGACGCAACTCAGGATGCCGATGCAACGGCCGACGCCAACGCACCTGATGATCACATGTTTGTCGCCGACGTCCCCGAGCCAAGGGATGTCACGACGGACACGGGTGTTTGTCCAATCGGGACCATCCCCTGCGCCATGAGCGGGTGTGTCAATCTACAGACTTCGCGTGACCACTGTGGCGCGTGCGGGACGACGTGCCCGGGGACTCAAATGTGTGTTGCAGGTGCGTGCCGGCTTGATTGCCCGATGCCGGGCTCAATCTGTGGCGCTGGGGCGATGATGACGTGCCTCAATTTGCAGAGCGATTTCTCAAACTGCGGCGCGTGTGGCAACGTATGCGCGTTGGCAAACGCTGCCCCAAATTGTGCCAACGGGGCATGCAGCGTTTCAATGTGCAACGCTGGATTTGCCAACTGCGACAACAATGTTGCGACCGGATGTGAAGTCAACACCGACAGCACCCTCGCCCACTGTGGAGGATGTGGCCGTGCGTGCCCCGCAGTCCAAGACGGGGGGTCTGTGTGCGTCGCTGGAAGCTGCAGAGTGACCTGCAACATGGGCTTTGATTTGTCCGTCGATCGATGTGTGGCGTCAGGGCCTTTTCCAAGGCCCATACGGCCGCTTTCATTGGGCGATGTGTCCCTGCGCAGACCCACACTTCGCTGGGAATTGCCAGCTGGATTCGATGGCGCGCAGCTGGATCTGTGCCGTGATCGTGCCTGCACCATGGTGATCGAGACGATTCGTACTGTTGGCTCCTCTGCGCGACCCACGTTGCCGCTGCCCACAAAAAGTGTGGTGTTTTGGCGCCTGCGTGGCACTTCGGGACTCATGACGAGCATCACCTTTAGCCCGACGTGGCTCTTTCACGTCCCCGCAGCTGACAACTCAGGCAACATTGATACGAGCGCAAATGCGCACTTGGACATCAATGGTGACGGCTTCGATGATGTCGCAGTTGGGGCTCCAAACGGTCTTATTCCGGGACCCGTTCGTGCTGGGACTGTGAGCGTCTTTCACGGCAGTCTGGGCGGAGCCTCGCTGCTTCCGACACGGACAGTTGAAGGCACCGCGGCGGATGATGCGTTCGGCTATTCAGTGGCGAGCGCAGGAGACGTAAACGGCGATGGCTTCGGCGATCTTGTCGTTGGCGCGGTATCCGCGGATCCAGGCGGCCGCATGAGTGCTGGGACCGTGAGTGTTTTTCACGGGAGCGCCACCGGAGTCACGCGTGTGCCAGCGCGGGTCCTAGAGGGCATTGCCACGGGGGATCTGTTCGGCTATTCGGTGGCGAGCGCAGGCGATGTGAACGGCGATGGTTTTAGCGATCTCATCGTCGGAGCCAACGGGAGCGACCCCGGAGGACGCGCGGGAGCTGGGAGCGCTAGCGTGTTTCATGGCAGTCTCGCAGGGATTCCGCTAGCCCCGGTGAGAGTGCTTGAAGGGGTCAATCCAAATGAGTTCTTTGGCAACGCGGTGGCGACGGCTGGCGATGTCAACGGCGATGGATTCGGCGATCTCGTCGTGGGGGCGAACAACGCTCGTCCTGGGGGACGCTTAAGCGCCGGGACCGTGAGCGTTTTTCACGGGAGCGTCATGGGTGCAGTAGGGCCTCCTGCGCAGATACTTGAAGGCGTTGTTGCAAGCGATAACTTCGGCTACTCGGTGGCGAGCGCCGGAGATGTCAACGGTGATGGATTTGGCGATCTCATTGTCGGATCGTGGTTCGCTTCTCGAGGCGGACGCAGGGCTACTGGGACAATCAGCGTGTTTCACGGAAGTATAAACGGACTCCCACTGGCGGCAGCGCGTGTCGTCGAAGGTCTCACCGCCGATGAATACTTCGGCCGTTCAGTGGCGAGCGCCGGGGATGTCAACGGCGATGGATTCAGCGATGTGCTGGCGGGGGCCAACCAAGCGGATCCCGGCGGTCGCTTAAACGCTGGCACAGTCAGTGTGTTTC
>JANNCG010001136.1:0-4674 GCA_031386385.1 Myxococcales bacterium | reverse complement strand
CTGCGGGAAAAGCCGTCAAACTCCACTGTTGATACGGCCCGAACCCGGTGCCCAAATTGGGCGCAACAAACCAGCTGCCTCCTCCTTGAGGGCCTCCTTCCGAACTGCGAACGTGGTCGGGCAAACCATCACCTGTCACGTCAAGCAACATGACCTTCGTTGTTGACGTTTTGCCGGTGAAGCCAATTCCGATGTTGAAAAAACCGATCGCGGCTAACTGCCATTCACCGTTGACCGAGACGTTGCGACTCGAAGAATAAGTACTGGAAAATACCTGTTCGATTCGTCCATTGACATACGCACCAATGCTTCCGCCCATGCGCGTCGGAGCACCCAAGCGGTGACTAAAATTGAGCTGGTACTCGATCGTGGGTCCGTTCGAACCGCTCGGTCCGCAACCGCTGCCCTGCGCATGCGCGAAGTGGTTCGTGCATCGCCACACACGAAACTAGACTTACAGTGACTTATTGTCCGTTGCGCCCCTTATCTTTTGCACAAAACTAAACCACTGGTTAATATTTGTGTATGGACGCTCCCCCTCCCCTCAAACCAAGTTGGGACAGCCTGTTCGCGACGGCGGAAGCCCAGGAAGGCTACTTCACGACTCAGCAAGCTGCCGCTGCGGGCTACTCGTCCCAGCTCCTGCTCAAGCACATCCGGGCTGGTCGAGTTGAGCGAGCGCGTCGCGGGATCTACCGGCTCGTGCACTTTCCCGCCGGCGAGCACGAGGAGTTGACTACCGCGTGGCTCTGGTCCGAGCAAGCGGGCGTTGTGTCGCACCAAACGGCGCTCGCGCTCCACGGACTCTCGGACGTGCTTGCCCCGAACATCCATCTGACGTTGCCGAGTGCTTGGAGCCACCGACGTTTTAGGGTGCCCACCGACGTCGTGCTCCACCACGCAGACGTGCCGCAAGAGGACCGCACTTGGATCGGACCACTGCCCACCACCAGTCCACGGCGCACGCTGAATGACTGCGCCCGCAACGGACTCTCCCCCGAGCTGCTGCAACAAGCGGCGCAGCAAGCTCTTCGCCGTGGTCTGGTCGCGAAGGCCGAGCTCGTCGATGTCAAGAAAGCGCTCAAACCGTTCGGAGGACTCGCAGCGTGACGATTCGCGAGTACACCTCGGCAGCGGCCTTCAAGGCGGCACTTGAGCAGCGCCTCCGAGCCTCGGCCAAGTCCAGCGCTGAGTTCGCCCGCAACCGGCAGCTCTTGGTATTTGATCGCTTCCTTGCGCGGGTCGTTGCAGTGCTCGGTGACGCAGCGACACTCAAGGGTGGTCTTGTCCTCGAACGCCGACTCCTCAAGCCAAACCTTGAGCAACCCGTCCTCGGTCGAGGCGGGCGACGGCGCCGGGAATGGGCCTTGTGGCGGCGCGAAACGACTCCCCGTGGGTTGGCACGCACCGCATGACACGTTCGCTTCGCACCTGGCGATGCTTCGAGCATCGGTGCAGTGAATTCAGCGATGAATGGGTCACTCCCATCGTGCGACGACCATGAGAAGCATGCATGTCGCACCCGAAACCCGACAGGCAACTGTGAGGTTGCTAGACGGGTTTCATGGCACCCCAAAGCATCGATTGGTACCGAAAATAAGAATCGCTAGGTAAATTCCAAGGATTAGAGATGGAGGCGCCGGGAGTCGAACCCGGGTCCGCAAGTGCTCCAATAAAGCGTCTACACGATGTATTCTGTCTTTTATTTCGCCCTGAAAACCGCCGACAGACAGGCTTTCTTCTGGGTTATCACTGCTTTATCTTTCTCTCCGGGCACAGTGCGACTTTGGAGAGGCAGCCTGTTCTTTGGCACCTCGATCGACGAGTACAGGCAAACTCGTCGGGAGATGGCTCGGCACGCTTACTAGGCGGCGAGAGCGAGAGCGTTGTCGTTCGCTGCTCTGATTGTTCGCGGTATTTACGCCGTCACGAACGCCGGCAATCGTGCAACTTTATCTTTGCTACCCACGTCGAAACCGTATCGCCCCCGTGGTTGTCTCAGGGCAAGCGCACAATAAGCACAACGATGGCCACGTCAACCTTTCTCGTATCTGCTACAAGCCAGCGTTAAGTTTCTTCATGACTGAGCCCTCGCTAGCGCACGCGCCGCGCAGAACATTCGCCATTATCTCTCACCCCGACGCGGGAAAGACCACCCTGACCGAAAAACTCTTGCTTTACGGCGGAGCTATTCACATGGCCGGTGCGGTCAAATCCAACAAAGCCCGCCGCGCTGCCACCTCGGACTGGATGGAGATCGAGAAGCAACGCGGGATCTCGGTCACCTCGAGCGTGATGCAATTTTTCTACGGCGGGACGCGATTTAATCTCTTGGACACCCCTGGGCACCAAGACTTCAGCGAGGACACCTACCGTACGCTCACCGCTGCGGACAGCGCCGTGATGCTCATCGACGCCGCCAAGGGAGTCGAAGCGCAAACGCGCAAGCTCTTCAAGGTCTGTCGCATGCGAAACACGCCCATCGTGACGTTTATCAACAAGCTCGATCGCCCCGGCCGCGACCCCTTTGATCTCATGACCGAGATCGAGAATTTGTTGGGAATTCGCTGCACTCCCATCACCTGGCCGATCGGGTCAGGGGAAGATTTTAAGGGCGTCTACGATCGCCGCACGCGCAAAGTGCACCTGTTTCATGAGCAAGCGCACGGCTCGTCCATCGCCGACGTGAGCGTCGCAGACGTCAACGACCCCGCGCTCATTGAGCTGATCGGTGAGCGACAGACCAAAGAGCTTCGCGATGAGATTGAGCTGCTGGATGCTGCAGGGGATGAGTTTTCGATTGAGCGTTTTCACAGCGGGGCTGTGATCACTCCGGTGTTCTTTGGTTCTGCGATGAACAACTTCGGCGTGGGTCCATTTTTGGATCACTTCATCGAGATGTCGCCAGAGCCTGGCTCACGCGCCACAGACGAGGACATCGTTGAGCCCGAAGACAAAGAGTTCACGGCGTTTGTCTTTAAGATCCAAGCGAACATGGACAAAGCCCACCGAGATCGCATCGCGTTTTTGCGCGTGTGCAGTGGTCGGTACGAGGGCGGGATGCGCGTGTTTCACGTGCGGCTCGGCAAAGAGATGCGCCTGTCGCGTCCGCAGCAGTTTATGGCGCAAGAGCGCACCGCGGTCGATGAGGCCTACCCAGGCGATATTCTGGGCGTGTTTGACCCGGGAAACTTGCGCATCGGTGACACCCTCACGCAGGGATCCTCAAGAATGTTTGAGGGCGTTCCGAGGTTTTCGCCAGAGCACTTTGCGCGACTGCGCACCAAGGACCCCATGAAGCGCAAGCAGTTCATGGCCGGTCTTGCGCAACTGATTGAAGAAGGCACCGTGCAAGCGTTTTCAGTGCGAGGCCAAGAGAAAGATCCCATCCTGGGTGTCGTGGGCGCGCTGCAGTTTGAGGTCCTCGCGTACCGCATGGAGCACGAATACAACGCCGCGGTCGATCTGGATTATTTGCCGTTCACACACGCGCGTTGGGTGACGGGAGAAGGCGCTTCACCAGAGGCCCTTGAGCGCGCGCGATACGGCTCGTGTGTGTACGATCAAGACCAGCAGCCCGTGGCGCTGTTCAAGTCCGAGTGGGAGCTTGCGAGCGCTGAGCGTGATTATCCCAAGTGGACATTTCACCCCGCCGTTCCGCTGCGCAAAGCGGTCATTCTCGCGAAGTAGAGCCTTCCCCCCGCGGGCTCGACTCGCAGCGCCCCGCTTAGTTGCCTGTGCTGTTCAACTCAAGCAACGCCCGGCGTGCCAGCTCTGCGCCCTCGCCGGTTTGGCGGCGCAAAAACAGCAGTGACCCGCGGTCATTGAGTGAGCGAAAGATACGAAGCGCGGTTGCGCGACGTGCGGGATCGTTGCCCATCGCAGCCTCGCGCAATTTTGCGCGGACCGCGTACGAGGTCACGCCGATGGGGTGATCCCAGCCGGCCTTCAGACGCAACTTCATCCACTGGATAGCAAACTCATAGTGCGCTGCACCACGTCCGCGCTCAAGCTGCAGCGCCGAATCAATGCGGCGAAACACAGCTCCGTTGGTGAACATCGCCTCAGTCAAAGGCATCAGATCCAAAGGCTCCATCATCGTGGGTCCGCCCGTTTGCGAGCCACGCGTGACAAACTCTGGTGCGATGAGGGCAGCAAAATCTTGGTTCGCGATGAGCGAGTCGATAAAAGCTGTGCTCAGGGCAGTGCCGCCCAAAAGGACCGCGGCAATACCTGCGTTTAAGCGCACGTTTGCGTCGCGTGAGGCGAGCAAGGGTGCGAGCGCAGCGCCCGTTGCGTCGTCACCACCAAAGCCCGCAGCGATGGCTGCAAAGCGCATCAAAAACGCATCTTCGCCCGGCTTGATATAAGCCGAAACCAATTGCGTCGCGATCTGTGGAGTCGAGCGCGCCCGAAGCGAGAGCATATAAAATCGCCTGACATCCACAGGCTTTGTGGCGTCCATGGCGCGCGTGGCGATCTGTTGCAGCGTGGCGTCGTCAGCGAGCGTTGCTAGCGTATTGCCTGCATCTTCGCGCAAGCGTGGCTCATCTTGCGAGTCCTCTACGATGCGCATCAGGTCCGCTGCTGCGCGTGTTTCGTGCGACCACGCAAGGCCACGGATGGCGTTGCGGCGTCGAACGTAAAGCGCTTCGTTCGCCACGCGCGCCATGG
>JANNCG010000933.1:0-1675 GCA_031386385.1 Myxococcales bacterium | reverse complement strand
GTGCATAGCGGTTTTGAGCTTCGAGAACGGTACAAATTCATGCAAGGCAAAAGTATTCCCCAATTCGACGGCGCGTTTACGGCGCTGGTCACTCCTTTTCGCGACGGCGCTGTAGACCTTGAGGCAATCGACGCCCTCGTTGATCACCAAATCGCCGGAAAAATTGCTGGGATTGTGCCGTGCGGTACCACGGGTGAGTCGCCAGTACTGGACAGCGCAGAGACAGAGCTGGTGATCCAGCGGGTAATCGCTCGCGTCGCCGGACGCGCACTTGTCATCGCCGGGACCGGGAGCAACGACACGCGCTTAACGATTGAGCGAACGCGTATGGCCACTCGGTGCGGTGCCAATGCCGCGATGATTGTCATGCCGTACTACAATCGACCCACGCAGGGCGGGCTCATCGCGCATGTTCGCGCGGTGCATGACAGCACGGACATCCCCCTCGTTCTGTACAATGTACCCGCACGAACTGCGAGTGATTTAGCAGTCGAGTCGCTCGTCGAGATCGCCAAACATTGCCCCCGAGTGTTGGCCATCAAAGAAGCCACCGGCAACGTCCTGCGCACCCAAAGTATCCTCGCAACGCTGGGTGATCGCGTGACGGTACTTTCTGGCGACGATGCACTCACACTCCCTATTCTGGTCTGCGGTGGTCGCGGAGTGATCTCTGTGACAAGCAACGTGGCTCCAGCCAAAGTGCAAAATGTGGTGACCGCTGCGCTTGAGAATCGCTGGACAGATGCTCGGTCAGCCCATCTGTCGTTGTTGTCCTTGCATGACGTGCTCTTTGTTGAGAGCAACCCGGGTCCCGCAAAGGCTGCATTGGTGCTGATGAATCTGATTCGGCCTGAATTAAGACTTCCGTTAATTTGGCCAAGCGAGCTCTCGACGCAGAAGATTCGAGGTGAGCTCGTGCGTCAGGGATTGATTTCTGCCGCTTAGTATCGTTGAGTGAGTATGTGATGATTCCAGTAGCACTCGCAGGAGCTTCAGGCCGCATGGGTCGGCAGGTTCTTGAACAACTTTTGACCGTCTCGGATATGCGCTTGGTCGGCGCCCTTGAGAGTCCCCGCAACCCTGAGCTTGGCACCGACGCTGGCGCGCTCATTGGACGACCCACGGGTGTTCGGCTCACCGATGACGCTCGCAAAGCGATCGAAAAAGCCAAGGTAGTGATCGATTTTAGCTCGCCCGAGGCCACCGCGTCGGTTCTGCGCGCCGCCGCAGAAAAAGGAGTGGCGTGTGTTGTTGGCACCACGGGACTGAGCGATGACGCCAAAGAAGCGTTGGAGTACGCAACCACAAAAGTGGCAGTCGTCGCAGCGCCGAACATGAGTGTGGGAGTGTACGTTTTGGGTCAGTTGCTTCGCGAAGCGATGCAGCGGCTTGGACCAGAGTTTGATATCGAGATTGTCGAGACGCATCACCGACAAAAAGCCGATGCGCCCAGTGGGACCGCGATTCGACTGCTAGAGATCGCGACTGAGGCTCGCAACAAATCGATCAGCGATGTGGCAAAGTACGGACGCAAGGGAGGTAATAGCATATGTGTTCTAGGTGAAATCGGTGTGCATGCGGTCCGTGGTGGTGATGTGGTTGGTGATCATATGGTCTTGTTAGTCGGCGAAGGTGAGTGCATCGAGTTGGTGCATCGAGTGACCTCATGTGCGGT
>JANNCG010001088.1:0-9221 GCA_031386385.1 Myxococcales bacterium | reverse complement strand
TCACCTGCGAATAGGTCCGAGCGACTCCGCTTAAAACTCTCACTTTTGCGACACGCACACAGCATCTCCCACAAACCCTGAGGAATGCCAATGACGATGGGGCCCTGAGCGCTTCGCGAAGGTACTTGCGCGGAGGCTTGTCCTCAGCGCCCCTCGAAAATCTTCCCCTACCTCTGGCGCGCGACACTAGTCGAAATCAGCAAGCTTCAATTTTTGCGCTTAGCCTGCGGGGCCCTCTGTGCGACCATTGGCTTTAGCTAAAGGCGGTAGAGAACAATGAGCATTCAAAGCGAGAGCGTGCGAGGCAGGCGTCGTGTTGTCGTGATCAGCGATCTCCATATGGGGGTCGCAGAGCGAAAGATTTTTTCGGCCACAGAGGCACTCACGAAGTTTATTGAGCATGTCTCAGACGAGCATGACGCAAGGGGAGTGAGCCCGGTGGTTCCGGTGGATCTGGTGATTTTGGGAGACGGGGTGGACTTTTTGCAGTTCGCCGACGCGCTCGAATTTAGCGCTGAAATTGCGCTCAAAAAGATCAACTCGATCATTGAAACCCATGCCTCGGTGTTCGCAGCATTGGCGAAATTTTTGTCGCAACCACACCGCTCATTGCGGTGGTTTATTGGCAATCATGACCTCGAGCTGCAGTTCGCTGCGGTGCAACAAGCGATCGAAACCGCGCTACACGTGAACAATGCCCACACGAACTTTGCTTGGCACCTTAACGGCGCAGATTTTGACTACGTGATGCCCAACGGAGCACGAGTCCGTCTCATCCATGGCAACGGCCCAGACCCATGGAACGAGATCGACTACGCCCAGGCACAATCCCGCGCTGCCGGAGATCTCGAAGCGCCGTTTGCGTACTGCCCTGGCTCACGCTTGGTCGCCGAGGTCTTGAATCCGCTCGCAGATCGAGGATTTTTTCACGTAAGTTTGCTCAAGCCCGAACAATCCGTCGCGCTTCCATTGACCTTTGCGCTGTGGCCCGATGACACGCGGCAGCTTTTGCAGAAGGCGTTTCCGTTGCTTGAAGAGTCCAATCATCGAAATCTGAAAGAGCGCGTTCGGGATTGGTTTGCGACCAAGAGCGATACGCCCGTGCGCACGGCAGAGACCCTCATTGTGGATCTTCTCGCGACCGTAGCAGATGATATCGAAGACCACGCGTTAGAGTACCTTGATGAGCTCGTGACACACAGTCCCTCGGCCACCGCGCTGCTCGCGTTGTTCACTGGAAAGCCCGAAGAGAAGCGTGTCGAAGAGAAAGCGAAGAAGCTCGCCACGCGGCTTTTAGAGCGCGCCGCGCGAGAGGCCAACAAGCAGTCTGACCCCTGGGCGATCGACCAACCCGACGACCTATGGCCCGAGGTGCAGAAGACATTCGCTGGTGAAAATCCAGATAACATTGCGGTTCTAATCGCCGGGCACACGCACCTCGCCCGCGCGATGCAGCTCCCCGCTGGCTACTACATCAACACCGGGACCTGGGCCAACCTCATGCGCCTCCCACGTGAGCTAGACACCCTCGCGTTTGACGCTTGGGCGGGGTCGCTTCACGATTTCTTTGAGCACCCCGACTCGGCGCCGTGGGCTCTGCGGCCATTCACCCGGCTGACCTACGCTGATGTCCTACTCAACACCGAGAATCCTACCTACAGCGCGAAGTTGTGTGAGTGGCCCTCGCCGTCCACACGCGTGCTGATGTCTTTTCCGTAGGCTTGCTGCAGAGTGCGAATCGGCGGGGCTATCGATAGGGGCCGCTCGCAACACGGGGCTGCATCGTGCTGTAGAGGGTCGTGAGGATCTCTAAGAGCAACGAAGCGTCAGACGGGTTATGCAGCAGCGTACCAAACCCGGACAGACCGCTGTCGTTGACGGACAAATCTATGCCGAGATCTGCAAGAGCGTCTAACGCTCGTCTTGTCTCTGCGTGAAATATTGCACGTGTTTTGTCTTCATCTTTTGCCGCAATCGTCCAACGACCATCAAACTTTGCGTCGCCGACCTGCAGATCTTTGAACCCCAACATACTCTGCGCGCGGTCAAATAGGCTCGAAGAGCGGAGCCGCAGCTCGAGGGCCAGTGGTTGGTGAAACCGCACGTTTAAGCGGTAACGAGGTCGAGCGGTGACCAGCTCAGCCGAACCAAAAAACCGATTGGTAAAGTGTGTCTGAAAATGGAGCGCAACGTCACTCTCTGCGCTGGTCGTGCTCAACACAAATGGATGTTTTTGCACTGTAAAATCTCTCGCCAACGCTGCAGATATGAGCGCGTCAGCGACTCCTCCTGCGCGCAACATGGCCGGAGGCTCAAGCGCCTTTGACAGCGTATCCATCTCAAGCGCTATGTTCACACACGCTTCGACAACGATAGAGATCTCTTGAGCCGTCATGAGAGATGGCTCAATCTGACAGCAAGCCCCATCGTCCGTCAGGATCGCGTACCCCGCGCGGGCAAGGGCGAGCAGCTCTCGACGCACAGAACTTGTGAGCAGCAGCTTCACCGCCGCTTCTTCGTCATTGCCACACGATACAGCAAAAATGCCCATAAACTCGGGATCACTCACAGTGACCGTTGAGTTAGAGCCAAAGGAGTTTTGCGATTGATGCACGTAGAGGCCAAGATCGAGCTCGTGCGCAAGGCGGGCTATGATACGAAGGGTCTGCGAGCGACTTCCGAGAAAGTTAACGAAGCTCACGTGAACCCCGCGCACCTGCCCTTCTTTGCTCGCGAAGCCGTACTTTTTCAACACATCGTTGACGGACTGAGAAAACAAGCCAGGGATCATGGCGACCGCTCTTTCAACTAACAAAGCTATCACGGCTTGCTCAGCGGACCCAGCAGCGCGTAGGCTCACGCTAAATTGTTCGACGCAAATTCACCAAGACATCCACTGCACTCACTATGCACAACGTTGTGTGCGCTCGCATTTGTGAGCTGCGTCTCGACTCGAGCGACAAGCACCACAACTGCAACACCCTTACAGAGCCCCCCTCAGACCCTTCGTGATGCTGGGACTACTGGTGTTTTGCCGACCAATGACGCGTCAATCGCACGGACAAACACTGCCTGTTCAGTCTTAGCGCGCCGAACTGAGACGGTGGCGCAAGAGAGCCAGGCTCGCGCAGAGACGTTTGTGCGTCGCGCGATCGCAGAGAACCGAGACCCCAAGGCAGCAGAGAGACGCCCGCTTGAAGCACAGCTCGCGCAAGCTCGCACTGCAAGTGATCACCGACGTGAGGCTGAGCTGACCGGAACGCTCAGCGCCCTGCGAGAGCGACACTATGAACAGCTTCGTCCTCGGCTCGTGAACCCTGAGATGCGATCGGCCAACCCGTTTGAGTTGCCAGTCGAGGGCGACGTGCAGTGTTGGCCGCAGGTGAGCACGAACACGTCATGGGGACTGATGCTCGAGGACGCGCAGGTCTTGCCAGAGACGGACAATTGGATGGATTTGTGGAAGGTCTCGGGACGTGTCGCAATCGCCCACGTGGATCGCGAAGGGACCGTCACGACGGCACCTATTGTAAACGTGATAAGTCCGGCTGATGTCCAAGTCCCGACGGGGTTTACGAGCCGATTTGCACACGCAAACTGCTGCGCGTACGACGGCATGGAGGCGATGACTGCACAACCGTTTGACTTTGACGGTGATGGCGAACCAGAGCTGCTCATCCACACGAGCTTCTTTTTGGAGGGCGATTTTTCTGAGTGGACTGAGCTGTACCAGTATGCACGCGGGAGCATTCAGCCGTATGCGAGACCTGCGGGGTTTGCGATGACAGCGATACAAGATGTTGATGGCGATCACAGACCGGACCTGCTCAGCTCACCACGCATTACGGGCGGAGAGTCTTGCGGAAGCGGATTTGCAATCACAGGCAACCCTCCAGCGCTTGTCGCAATCTCGCTGCCCAACGGAACCTTTGACCCCGCTGGGGCCGGTGCAAAAGCCCACGCGCGCACCTGGTGTCCATCCAATCCACGACGACTGACAGAGCTTAGTCACGTAGTGTGTGCGCGGCTCTGGGGACGCACGGTACAAAACATCCGAGCCGAGATCCTCCGCACTCAGCGCCCGTGGAACTGCGCTGACGAAAACGCCCAACGACGACAACGTGACCGACGAGCAAATCGCGAATACGAGCTTCTTCTCGCAGGACTTGCGCTCCCGGTGTTTTTCTCTCTCGCGACTCCCGCACCGTAAGGCAACAGCTATAAGCTATAAGCTATAAGTTGAATTTACAAAGAGCGCTCTATGGCGAGAGCGGCAAAGCTTGCCATGAGGTAAGCGAAGGTCTCTTCATCGCTGTTCCATTTGCGCTGTGGACCGACGTGCTCGTGACACACAACTCCCATCATCTTGCCTTTGTGCCAGATCGGAACATCCAGCATCGCCCCAATATTCAACGGCGCCAGGTACACCTCTGAGAAGCACGACGTCCGTGGATCGGTGTGAGCGTCATGCGCGGCGATGGTACGCTCAGTCTTTAGCGCACGAAAATACGAGGGAAAATCCTTCGCAAACAACTCAGTCCCCGCTGAGTGCATGTGCGTCGAGCGAACAAATAAATCCTCACAGTGGATCTTTGTCTGTGCGTCATCCAAAAACCAAATGCTCACACGCTCAATATCCAGCGTGCTTGCCGCCGTCTCGGTGATGCGCTTAAAAGTCCCACGCGCGTCTTCGAGAAAAGAGTCCCGCTGCGCCATCAACTCGACATACGTAGCGAGGTGTTTGCGAAGAATCTTTGATGGATCCGCGCTCACGGTGGGCCGCAGCGACTCAGTCACTGCCGGCTGCTCACGCTTTTCGTTCTCTTTTTTTAACTTAACGAAAGCCTCATCAAGCCGTCGCAGAAGCTCGGGAGAATCTTCACGAGAGCTCGCTTCGGTCGAAGTAATCTTCGCCAAGAAGGCAAACCGCATCTTGCCGGTGAGTCCAAACATGTTGTGCACGTCGTCGAAATACTTGACTGCTGTAGTACCCATAAACTCTGAACCGAGAGTATTGGCTATTGTACCTAAGTAGTCAACAAACTGTGTTTTTGGCTGGCCAACTACTATGCTTGCAGCGATGTCTGTTTTCAGTGGTCGATCGCACACCAAGTTGCATCTTATCAAAGAGGCTGCGGGGGCCGGAGCGACGCTGGCGGGCGTGACGGACGTGATCACCGGAAGCAACACGGCCCTCAGCGGCGCATTGAGCGCGATGTTTGGAGGCTCGTTTGCGATTGATGCGTTCTCGTGTTTGCACTTCAGTACGGGGGGAGTTCCGTATCTATTCGTTCAACCCTATTCGGGTGTGTATCCGATGCCCGGCGAGCACCACGTTTGGCTTCAGGGCAGCCTTCGCGCGCCGACCAACTGGAGCATTGAGACCTTCTCGGACAAGTGGATCTCGCCAGACCCCGCCACAGTGTTTGCGCTCGAGCAAAACCGGATGCTCACCAGCACGCTTCGCGGCGTTCGCTGGGACTGGAAGCTCGGCCGCGGCACGATCCAACATCCCTGGGTCTTGCAGACGCGTCCCTTTCGCGGAGGTCTTACGCACTTAACCATGAAGGCCACGGGTGAGACTCAGGGCTTGAGCGGAAGGCACACCGCGGGGTGCATTCAACTGTTGCAAGTCGCGATGCGCTTGCAGCCATCGCTAGTGCAAGCCCCTGGCTACCCTGAGTATCCCTTTCTCGTTGAGTCACGGTACACCTCGCTGTTTAGCCGTCTTCTAGAGAGCACGCTTCCGCCCAGTGCGAGCCCAGGGACAACGCCACCATCTGATTTTTCGCAGGCGATTATGCAAGCCCTTTCGCAAGCCCCTGGCGGCAAGCTGTACTTGCACCCCATCGCGCCGGTGAAAGACAGCTGCGCACGCAATTTTATTTTACCGCCCGCCGCTCGGCATCTCCCCATCGTCGCGGCCATCGACACCACGCTCATGAACAGCTTGAAAGACGGTTTTGTCTTCACGCCGACACATGGTTTTTATAAGTCCGACGACGCGATGATCGGGTTTGCTTGGACAGACGTCCGCGGGATACGACCCCTGGACAGTCTGGCAGACGATTGGCTGGTGCTGTCGGTGGTTCCGTATGGGGAGATCGTGATCCCAACGGCCGGAAGGGCGGGCCCCATGGCGCAATTATTTCACTGGTTTTCGCAGCTGCCTTAGCGCAGGTATGCGCTCATCTATTCACTCAAGCGCTCAGTGGTCGGTCGGCATCATAGCTGTCAGTGAGCGCTCATTTCACGAAAGAAAGTCTCACCGTGCACCACCAAGTTTCGTCTTCATTTTTTCTTACCTTCGCGCTCACAAGCTCGTTGATCGCTTGTGGATCATCCGCCGCGTCGAGCACGACTGCACCCCAAACGGGCGCTGATACCTCTGGTGGTGCCACGACAACGACCACCGCAGCGGCGGGCGGAAGCGAGCACAGTGAGCACGGCGAACATCACGAGCATCCCAGCATGCCGCCTGCAGTACACGCGTATCACGAAGTCCTTCGTCCGTTGTGGCACAGCGCACTTGGACCCGAGCGGGACAACCAAGTGTGTGCGCAAGTTGGCACCTTAGTGACGCACGCAAACGCGATCACCGCAGCGGGCGCTCCAGCAGGCGGGACGGCCGAGCAATCGACGCGGTACACCGCCGCAGCGACACAGCTCGCAACCACGACACTCGCAGTGCAGACCACCTGCACCGCCACTCCGCGCGGCAACGTCGCGGGGTCGTTCGAAGTGGCACACACGGCGTTTCACGGGCTGATGGAGACGCTACCGAGCGGACACTGAGAGCGAGAGCAAAGGTCTTAGGTTCACTGCTGATCGCGAGCTCCGCAATTCTTGATGACGGGTCAAGATCCTCCATCGAAGTGCAGGACCGCAGCAATCTCGCACCACATCACAACGAATCGCTAGAAGCAAATTTCTCTCTCATCGGGCACTCCACGCACGCCTCGTAGTCGCACAAACGACAAGTTTTACCCGCCGCCCGCGGAGTGGCTGTACCCCGATCGAGCAACTGCGTGACAAGCTGCGCTAATACACCTCGTTCGTCCGCAGACAGTGTACCAACCAACTGCATCAGGGCATCTGCACGCTTCTCGGTGTTCGATACGACGGTGCTACGTCCTCGTCGGGTGAGGCGCAAAGCAACAGCACGTCCGTCTTCGGCGGCATGTCGTTCGACAGAGCCGGCCGCCACCAAGCGATCGATCAACCGCACGCACCCCGAATGAGATAACCCCAACGGGTCTCGCAGTTGTTCAATCGAGCAACTGGGATACTTGGCCAGCAGAGCGAGCGCTGTTTGTTCGCGAAGCAGTTCAGGAGCCGAGGCCATTGCACCCAAAACACCATCGTTGATCATCGTCGCGAAGGCGCCCAAGAGGTTCGCAAGGTTTTCTTGTTTCATCACAATCATTCGTATGCGTTGCGCATATAAGTTCACTTCAGCTAGAGAGCCCCGAGCGATTTGTGAAACATGACCATATCAACGCCCGACGCGTAGTAGTCCGGCACACGAGCAGCCTGCGCGTATCCACACTTGCTGTAAAAATGACGGGTTCGCGCGTAGGCCTCCTCGCCAGATGTCTGCACCAGAAGAAGGCGCTGATTGTGCTTGGCAAGCCAGTGCTCGATGTACTGAA
The DNA here is from genome assembly GCA_031386385.1 of Myxococcales bacterium. Taxonomy (GTDB): domain Bacteria; phylum Myxococcota_A; class Polyangia; order Polyangiales; genus JANNCG01. Next base: position 1,569 of record JANNCG010001088.1, on the reverse strand, counting down.
CAAGCGCAGCGCCGCGCCCGTTGCCTTGATGGCTTGGAGCGACCGCGATCATCAATAGTTCAAACGTCCCATCGGTGGCACGCACAGGTTCAACGTATGCCATCGCGACGCGGTCTCCTGAGTCGTCCTGCTCGTCTATGATGCAAAGGTGTCCCGCTTCACGGTTGCCGCCAAAATAGCCGGCCATCATCCCATCCGTGATGGCGGTTTCATGCTCTAAAAACATGCCGGCAGCGACTCCCACTGCGCTCACAAATACCGAATCGTCAGGCGTAGCGTGGCGTATCACGAGAGGCTCCAAGTGGTGCACGATGAGAGTTTGTTCATGGTTTCAATGTATGCATTGTGCATATAAATGGCAAAACCACAATACTCGATCATGAGTTTTTAGGCCCCTCCCGACTGCGAGCAACCAGGCGCAGGGGGATTCACTGCGAAGCAGCCGCAGCGGCAAAAGCCCCGTCACAACTCCCTTGTATCGGCCAGCAATGAAGCTATCAGCACTTCGCTGATTTGCGCTTCTTGCCAATCATCCCGCGTTTTCGCGCCTTCTCGATCGCCTCCGATACCGACGGAACCTCACACGCGTTATCCCCTAAATCCGCTGTGATCGTGCCAATTTGCTCGCTGACTTGCATCGCTATCTCCGTCAGCGAAGGCACGTACGCTCCAACAGCAATCAGGTAGGCGTTCATTTGGTAGCGAACCGCATCAGGCTGCAGCAGGATCGTCTTCTGCACGCGTTGCATAAGTTTTTTCAATACATTGAGCTGCAGCGCATCGTCGTGCTTAACAGACACAATGCTCCCCAACGTCGCCCAACCAGCGACGCCTGTGAGCGAACGGCTGGACTCAATCCACTCGAGCCCCAGCTCCCACCCATGGGGACTGCCGGCGGCCACCCACGCCACGGTCCAGCTGGATAGCGGTCGACAGTATGCCTTCGAGACCCAGTGGTTGAGATCAGACTTCGTCATCTTGGCGTCGTCCGCGATCAACCCCGCCAAGTACATCGCGTCATAGACCCCTGTGTCGTAGAGATCGAGCGCAAGCTGATAGTTTGTCTTAATCCGTTTGACGAACTTTTGCAGCTCACTGATCTTAACGCCAAAACACGGCTCGCTCACTCCGTGGCGAAAGATGATTCGCTTATAGCTATCGCTGCCCAATGGCTTGAGCTCGTTCAAAATCTCTTCCGCACTGCTCATCACTGCACACATCCCCCTTGATTCGCCACAAATCCCTGCCCATTCCAACGAAACTCACGCACACACGACCGCTGTCTGGCCCGACGTGCTCCACGCATTGGCTCAGCAAAATTCATCCTCGTGACCGTCACTTCGACCGCAAGTCTCTGGCCTCGTCCCGCCGCAGCACGCCAACGCAACCGTGTGTTCAACGAGCTGCTCGTATCCCGCGCAGGCCCAATTGTGACCGTCTCATAGGTCACAAACGAGAGGACTGATCGCCAATGATCCCCGTCCAGGACGAGCCACTCTTGCGAGCCTCGACTCCACCGCGGGTCACGCTCCCAGTTGAATGAGTGCACCGTGACCCGCAGCACTGGAC
>JANNCG010001071.1:0-4874 GCA_031386385.1 Myxococcales bacterium | reverse complement strand
CTTGCACGGCCTCAAGAAGAAGCTCGCGATCTTTATCCTCGGAGGAGGAGTCCCGAAAAATTACACGCTTCAAGGCGAACCGCTGCTGTCTCAAATTCTTGAGGTCGAGACCGACGGATTTGATATTGACGTGCAATTTTGCGTGGATCCTGTTGACAACGGGGCCCTGTCATCGTGCCCCGCCAGTGAAGGACACACTTGGGGCAAGGTCTCTCCAGAGGGCGTGGGGCGATCTGTTTACTGCCATGCGGACGTGACGGCAGTGTTTCCGTGGGTGACGTACGCGCTGATGTCAAAACAGGACCGAATGCGTCCACACCGAAGGCTTTATGACCAGCGAGTACAAGCTGTCGCATTGCTCGACGAAGCTGTCGCCAGCAATCACGACTCACTCTTGCAGACCATTGACTCGGCAGAGCTTGGCCTGGCGCTGAAGAAAGACTGAAGCCTTTAGTACCAGCTCGCATTGTCTTCGACGACGACGCCGAGATCGCGCACCGCGTTGCGAAGGCCGTCAACATCTGTTGCCACCTGATCAAGCCCGTTCGCGATAGGATCGCGAGACGCCTCTGGCACAGCGGCTGCGCTGGCCGGCAAATCGTCAACAGCCCGCTCATAAGCAGTGCCGCTCGCTCGCAGTCGTTCGACCGCGTCAATGACTCGCAATTTTTGGTTCTCGGCATAGCCCGGCGGTGCGCCGATGTTGCTTCCGAATGCGAGTGGCGCTGCGATGACCTCAGTCAGGGCCGAACCCCGGCAGCCTCGAAGCGTTGTCGGGAGTACGCCGCGACGCAGCTCTGGAAGTGAGCGACGAATGGCCGCGCCGTCCGACGCTCCGAAGCAACGCTGAAAAGTGCCTTCAATTTGCTGGCTAAACCCACTCTGGACGCGTTTGTACCACACCCGTCCGGGATCTCGCGGGCGATGCCAGCCGATAAAGCCGATGACCGAGAATGCGAGCGCTACAATCACCGAAGTCGCAACCACGTTTCGGCGTTTGACGCGCTCTAAGTCTTCGGGAGATCCCGCTTTGCTTGCGGCCTCGTTGACTTCGTCGCTTGTGGTCGAAGTGTCGGGCTCAGCTGATTTTTTCTTTTTAGCCATCGATAGTCCTGATTTGTACACGCTCGCTTGCTCCGCGCGCAATCGCCGTGTACCGTCCGAGCATAACTCTGTTGGTCAGAAATTGACTGAGCAGAGTCGTGGATCCGGCGAGTTTCGCCGTGCATCCTCAACTTAGCAGCAAGGGCGACCCACAGTGGCGCTGCTGCGACCGCGGCCGGTGGAACACGAGGTTCCACCCATCTTGCGCCCCACAAAACGGTAGGCGGTGCTTGCGCGGGACGACTGAAGGAGATTTTTCATGACATTCACTGAAGCCGCAGAAATTATTCTGCGCCAAATTGGCAAGCCGCTGCACTTCAAAAAAATCACGCAGCTTGCGATCGAACAAAATCTACTGAGCCACGTGGGCAAGACGCCCGAGATCACCATGTCGACTCGCTTGGCAACTATGACCAAGAAAGACAAGGGCGACGCCACAATTATCAGGGTAAAACCAGGTGTTTTTGCGCTACGTATCTGGGGCGAAGACGCCGTGGCAGCCGCTGCAGACATCGAAGAGTCCGACGAGGCTGTCGTCCCCGAGCTAGCCGAAGAAGAGCCACTTCTCGCGCGTACAGCTGAAGAGCGAGAGCGCGAAGACTTGCTCACCGCCGCACAGACCGTGTTTGCGCCCGAAGACGACGATGATCTTCCCGTCATGGCCGATCGTCCACCACCGCCGCCACCACCGCCCGTTGCTGGTGCGGCAACGGGAGATCCAAAAGATGAGAGCGGTCGACGTCGTCGTGGACGTCGTCGTCGTCGAGGTCGCACGGGCGATCGTGACGGAGCGGTTGACGGCGAGACAACGAGCGCAGAGGCAGACGGCGAGTTTTCGGACGATCCTGATGCAGAGCGTGACGAGCGAACTGAAACCGAAATCAGCGCATCTGGTACAGACGGCCAATCAGCTGCCGCGAGAACAGAGCCTCGCGATGAGGCTGAAGGCTTTGATCGCGGAGAGCAAGACACCACCGCCGCCACAACTGAAGAGACCGGCGAGGGCGGCACGCCGCGCGAGGTGCGTCGCGACCCAAATGAAAATCGAGGCCGAGACGGGCGAGGGCGATCTGGCGGACGAGAGGGCCGAGATGCGCGCTCACGCGATACTCGAGAGCCACGACGCGATAATCGGGACAGCCGCGACGCACGGGACGCGCCTGCAAGCCGTGACGCTGCGCCGAGCCGAGATAATCGAGACAATCGTGACGGCTCCAGCAGCCGCGATAACCGCGACAACCGCGATAACCGCGATAACCGCGATAACCGCGATCGCAATCGCGATGGGCAAAGTGACGAGCGCCCGGCCTCGGAAGAGACCATCATTGAGACCGGACGCGAGGCCTGCGACCTCTTGGTATCTCTCCTTCAGCGCCGCGATGAGCGCAACGGAACTCCGCTTCGTACCGTCGTCGATGACGCCGTTCGCGCGGGCAAGCTTGCCGGTGACCCGACTGTCCTGAGCGCCTCGTTGGTTGCTTCGGCTCGGACAGAGAACGCACGTCGTGAAGTCCGTGGAGATCGACCACGATTTCGGCTCACAGGCTCACGCATAGCACTTCTTGATTCGCAGCTTGGCGGCGAGCTTCTGCGCGCCGAAGAAGACGCAATGATCGCGCTTGAGCGGCTGCGAGATGCGGCACGACGCCAAGTGATCCGTCGGATGAACGAGCTTCCACAGTCAGGCTTCGTCGAACTGATCGCCACGACTCTGGCACGGGTGGGCCTCACTGGCGTTCGAAGTGTTCGGCGCCCCGGGGCGACTCAGGGCGAGCTCTATCTCACTGCCACCTCGTCTGTGGCTGGCAATGATCAGTCTGCGGCCATCCTGCTCAAACGAGGCGGAGAAATTGGCCGTGAACGCGTTATCGAGCTTCGAGGCTCACTCCATCACTTCAACGACGCACAAAACGCTTGGATCGTGACGACCGGCAACATCTTGAGCGGTGCGCGCGAAGAAGCACACGCGCCAGACGCGCCGGCTGTTACGCTGATTGATGGGCTTCAGTTGTCTCGCTGGATGGACGAAAATTCCGTGGGCTTGCGTCACGCCACGGTCTCGATTCCGTATATCGACTTCGATCTCTTTGACGCGCTAAGAGGCTAGTAGCAACCGCGCATACAGTCGCGGTAGGGCTCATCACACTGAGCCACACAACCTCGATCTTGGCCGTCGTTGCACGCGTCAAAACAACGCTGCCAGCTGACACGACAGGCTCCGCCACAGGCCTCCCCTGGAGGATCCATGGCGCGCGGCGTGTTGTTTAAGTTCGGCTGGACCACCGGTGCCGTCACAACGGGAGTCGGCGTGTTGTTTGTTGTGTTGTTTGGCGTATTGGCGGTGTTGGTCCACGGCGCGGCCGTTGGGTTTGTACCGGGAGTTGTGGGCGGGGTTGTCACGGGCGTCGCAGTTGCTGGGACGTTGGTGTTTCCCTGAGTCACACTCGGCTGTGTTGGTGCTTGTGGGTGATCGGCTGCCCAGCGTGGTGACGATCCGCCAACGCTGCCAGGACTTGCGCTCGCGCTGTTCCGTGAAGCGTAATCGCCCATAAGGCTCGCCTCGCAGCCCGAAGCAGCAATGATGAACAACCCTAACAATGTCGGCACAACACGCATCACTCGTGAGTATACGTCAAATACGGCTCAAAATGCCTCCCCGCTGCGGTTCCTCAATTACGCTGCAAATTGCGTGGTTATTGGGCTTCTCGGAGCACCGCGAGCGCCTCTCCAAGCTTTTGCGATTTTTGTTCAAGCGAGGCCAAATCGGATCGAGCGGACTGAACGGCCTCTGCCGATGCACGGGAGACAAACGTCTCATTCGCCAGCTGTGCGCGATACTTGCTCGCGTCCTTATCGGCTTTGGCGATCTCTTTCTCAAGCCGCGCTTGCTCGGTCTTAAAATCGATCAGACCGGCGAGCGGAACAATCACCTCCACTCCCTGCACCACCGCGTAGCCGACTCCCTTTGGGCGCACGCCGTAGGGCTCAAGCTTGAAGTCCTTGCCGCTGGTTAGGATTCGAAGCTGCTCTTCGTACTGAGCCAAGAGCGCCTGCTGCGCCGGATCGTCGGTTCGAAGGATAAGCGTCACTGCATCTTTGGGCTTAATCCCGAGCTCTCCGCGAATATTTCTCGCGGCGGTAATCACTCCAATCAACAACTCGAGCGTCGTCTCGGCTTCGAGATCACGGGTAAACTGTGCAGGCAGAGGGTACGCAGCGACCGCGAGGTGCTCAGCGGACTCGCCGTTCGCGCGGCGCGATCGCACTGCGATCGGCAGCTTCTGCCAGAGTTCTTCCGTCACAAACGGCATAAACGGATGAAGCAATCTGAACGCCGTCTCGAGGCATTGCGCCAAGATGGTGCGAGTCGTTTGCTTTCGCGCCTCGTCAGATCCCGCGAAGATCGGCTTGGTGAGCTCGAGATACCAATCGCAAAGTTCGTCCCAAAAAAATCTTCGAAGAGCTTGGGTGCTTTCATCCAGTCGAAAGGTCTCGATTCCCGTGTTCACCTGTTCAACGGTTGCGGCAAGGCGAGACAAAATCCAGCGGTCTGCCGGGGACAGCGGTGCACTCGGCGCGGAGGCTTGTGCAGCGGCATGCTCAGAGGTTTGCTCGAACAATGGTTCGAGGTACGGAAGCGCAAACCGTGTGGCGTTCCACAGCTTATTGGCGAAGTGCTTTGCGCGCTCGATCTGCCTGAGCTGCAGGTTGATTCGCTTCGACGCCGGCGGGTTAGTTGCGAGATAAAAACGCACCGCGTCGGATCCGAA
>JANNCG010001068.1:0-6624 GCA_031386385.1 Myxococcales bacterium | reverse complement strand
TGCAATGCCGGAGTCTGCGCGATGGCTGGGTGCGCAGCGGGCTTTGCGGACTGCGACATCGACCCTGCGAACGGCTGCGAGACCAACATCACAAACAGCGTCACAGATTGCGGACGGTGTGGCGCCACGTGCCCCGCTGCCGTTGCCAACTCAACGAGCGCCTGTCGCATGGGCGCCTGTACCATTGTGTGCAATCGAGGCTTTGAGTTGCTAGGAGCACTCTGCCTCCCCATGGGGTCAACTCCGAGGCCGATAGCACCACTCTCATTGGGTGATGTCGCTCTGCGAAGACCGACGCTGCGTTGGGAGTTGCCCGCAGGTACCGACGGGGCGGTGGTCGATATTTGTCGCGATCGTGCTTGTACGATGGTGATTGAGAGCATTCGAGCGCCGGGCAGCTCTGTGCGTCCAGTCGTCGATTTGCCTGCAAATAGTGTAGTATTTTGGAGAATGCGCGCGACGTTACGAGCCGCCACAAGCGCCAATTTTAGTGCTACGTGGCTGTTTCACACACCCGCGCGAGATAATTCAGGAGCAATAGATACCAGCGCGGACCCTCACGTTGATGTCAATGGCGATGGCTTTGATGATGTTGTCGTAGGTGCGCCGAGTGCGGCGCCGGGGGGACGGGTCTTCGCTGGGACTGCGTCCATCTATCACGGCGGCATGCTGGGGATCCCCGCAGCGCCGACGCGGGTGTTAGAGGGTGGAGCGCCAAATGCTGAGTTTGGCTTTTCTGTCTCTGGTGCCGGTGATCTAAACGGTGATGGCTTTGGCGATCTCGCGGTGGGTGCTTCAAGCGCGGCTCCGGGTGGACGCGTTCGCGCTGGAACCGTCAGCGTGTATTATGGAAGCCTGATGGGCATTGCGATGGCTCCCTCGGTTGTGCTCGAAGGGGTGGTGGACAACGATCACTTCGGCTTCTCCGTCGCGAGTGCCGGCGATGTCGACCGTGATGGGTACAGCGACTTGTTGGTAGGCGCGAGGGAGGCCTCTGCCGGTGCGCGCGCACAGGCAGGAACGGTGAGCCTCTATCACGGGACTGCGATGGGCATCGCTGCCGTCCCCACTCGAGTCTTAGAGGGGCCTAATGAGTACGCGCTTTTGGGAAACGCTGTCGCAAGCGCCGGCGATGTCAACGGCGATGGTTTTTCTGATGTGGTTGTGGGAGCGCTTGGCGGAGCTTCAGTCGGTGGTGTCAATACCGGTACCGCGAGCGTGTATTATGGAAGCGCCATGGGCCTTGCGATGGCCGCCTCGCGTGTGCTTGCAGGCACCGCCGCAGGGGGAATTTTTGGCAACGCTGTCTCGAGCGCTGGCGATCTCAACAACGACGGGTACAGCGATCTTGTGGTCGGAGCGGCCTTCGCCGAACCCGGGGGACGCGTGATGGCAGGCACTGCGAGCGTATATCACGGAGGCGCTATGGGCATTGCGATGTCTCCGGCCATTGTGCTTGAAGGTACTGCAGGCTTCGGCAATTTTGGCTCTTCAGTGTCGAGCGCAGGAGATGTCAACAACGACGGCTTCGATGAGCTCATCGTTGGCGCGATTGCAGCACTTGCTGGCGCCCGACCCAGTGCGGGCACCGCGAGTTTATATTATGGCAGTGTTATGGGTGTCTCGGTCGCAGCCCGTGTCCTCGAAGGTGTCGCAAGTGGCGATAACCTTGGGTCGGCAGTGGCCCGCGCGGGTGATGTGAACGGCGACGGCTTTAGCGATGTGATCGTGGGAGCGAAAAATGCGCTCAACGCTGGGGGTATGCGCGTAGGCTCTGTGGGCGTGTATCACGGCGGTGTGATGGGGATTTCGATGCTCCCCTCTCGATTGCTGGAGGGGGGCTTCGTCCGCGGTGGGTTTGGCAGTTCACTGGCTCTTTTGTTTGACGCTCCTCGGAGTCACCGGCATACCCCGTTGCTTCGCGCAGTTAGCGCATGTCCTGGGCTTTTTCGTCGCGACAAATGCTAACGATTGCCGTTGCGTCGCGGGGCGTAAAGATTGATTTGCGGCGCGCAGATCTGCGATATTGCTCGTATGGATGTTGGCAAGAGCCATCCAAATGATCTGCAACCACCTTAGGCTGTAGCCTTGCCGCGGCGGCGTTGTACAATGCGCACCCCATGCGATCCCTCAAAGGCAAAACATTGTTCATCACCGGCGCGAGCCGAGGTATTGGTCACGCAATCGCCCTGAGGGCCGCGCGAGACGGTGCGAACGTTGTGATCGCTGCCAAGACGACAGAGACCAACCCGAGGCTCCCGGGGACGATCTACTCAGCCGCGAAAGACGTTGAGTCCGCTGGCGGCAGGGCGCTGCCGCTCGTGGTGGACGTGCGCGATGAAGCGCAAGTGAAGGCTGCGGTGGATGAGTGCGCGAAGGTGTTTGGTGCAATTGATATCCTCGTGAACAACGCCAGTGCGATCTCGCTCTCGGGCACGCGCGAGACGCCGATGAAGCGCTACGACCTGATGCACCAGATCAACGTGCGAGGCTCGTTTTTGTGCGCGCAAGCGTGCCTGCCGCTCTTAGAGAAGAGCGACAATGCTCACATCCTTGAGCTGTCTCCGCCGTTGACGTTGGACCCTCGGTGGTATGGCCCACACGTCGCATACACGCTCTCAAAGATGAACATGAGCGCCCTGGTGCTGGGATGGGCCGAGGAGTTTCGCTCGATCGGAATCGCGGCGAACGCGCTCTGGCCACGCACACTCATCGCGACCGCCGCAGTGCAAAACCTCCTCGGTGGCGAAGAGTCTATGAAGCGCTCGCGCTCGCCTGAGATCATGGCAGACGCCGCGCACGCGATCCTCACGCGACCCTCTCGCGAGTGCACCGGAAATTTCTTCATCGACGAAGACGTCCTTCGCTCTGAGGGCATTACGGATCTGAGCCAATACGCCATGGACCCGAACGGCGAGTTGGTCACCGATCTGTTTTTGGACTAATCAGGGGCTGTTCGCGCGAGCGATAGCTCACGGAAACGGCGCAACTGGCCGTGATTCGCCAGGCCGAATGGCACCCACGTGGCGCAAGATGCTTTGGTACTGGGCGTGTGTGGGCGCGTAGCGAAGCTGTCCATCACCGATCGCGCCGGGGCTCTGGGCGCGCAAGGTGAGGACCAGCGTTCCGTCGGCTTCCATGGTGGCTTGACCGATCGAGGTGGGTTGCGTCGTGGGTGGGTCTGTCGGTTCGGGTCTGGATAATCGCTCGCGCGGCGGGTGTCCATAACACGCCACCAGCGAAGCCACTGCTGCGACCGCGAGCACGATCGACGAGCGCGGCACACGAGCCGTCGCGAACGGTGCCGCACAGAATGCACATCGCGACTCGGTCTCGCGCACATGGCGCTGACACAGGGGGCAAATCACGAAGACATCCATACGTGGGGACTCTAGTGGGTTTTGCGGACCGCACGGACGAAAATGCGACGACGGCGTCTCGGACCCCGAGAGGGTTCTCTCGCTCTTCGTGGAGCATCTGAGGCAACGAGCTTTGCGCAATTTGCAACACTCCTCCATGAAAACCCGACGACTTTAACACTGCTCCGCGTCCTTCGAACGTGACACTGAGTCGTCACGGGAGCACAGCCTCGTGATATGTTCTTTGGTACTTAACCTCTTCGAAGAGTCGAACAAACCCAATGACAGAACCTTTGCGCACTCCTGCGTTGCTTTGCTCTGTGCTCACCTTCACGCTCTTGCATTGCTCGGCGGATGGACGGGTGAACGTGGTTGTGGCGGGTGACGGCTCAAGCGGTATGCTGATCCCTGACACCTTTGTTGCTGTCGATGTGCCGGATCCGACGGACACCTTTGCACCACGTCCAGACGTGCCGAGCCCCGCGCGATGCCGCAGCAACATGCAGTGCGATGACCTGGTCAATTGCACCATCGACGAGTGCAATTTCGCCGACGGAACGTGCAGCCATCGAGTAGACATCGACCGCTGCGAGTGCGATCCGGCGTGCCACAGCGTGCAGGTCGGCGGTGCGGGAGGGAGACCCTTTGACCCCGCTGGACGGCATGACGTTGAGTACGACATGGATGTCAACGGCCTGCTCGTGAGAGCGAATCCGTTCGCAGCGGACTTTCTCTGGGTCCCAAACACCGGCGAGTCGACGATCTCAAAATGGGATGCGGTCACCGAACGCGAGATCGCTCGGTATCGGACGGGGCTCCCGTCCGGGGAGTGTCGTGGACAGTGCTGCGTCAGTTTTCGCTGCAACATGGTATCGCGAGTGGTCGTAGACGGCGGCGGCAACGTGTACGCTTCGAATCGCGGATTTGGCATGCAGGGTTCGGTGAACAAAATCGCTGCCCTTCGTGAGGACTGCGTCGATCGCAACATGAACGGGGTGATCGACACTAGCAGCGGTCCAATGGACGTGCTGCCCTATGGCGCGGATGAGTGCAACCTGTGGACGGCCGAGGTCGGTCCGGTCGACGCGGTGCTGCGGTCGATCACGATTGATCGAGGAGATGAGAGGTTTCCAGAGGGATATGTCTGGGTCGGGGGCTGCGCAAACACTGGAGGTTTGCAGGGCGGCGCAGGGTTGTTTCAGCTCAATCCTCGAACGGGCGCGACCCTTCGGCACGTCGATTTTGAGCCCTGCGCGTACGGCGGTGTGGTCACCACCGACGGGACTCTGTGGCAGCACACGTTGAGCCAGGGCATCACGCCGGTGGACCCGGTGACCGGTCGCGTCGGCGCGCTCCTTCGATCGGGCGAGGGCGTTAACGGCAATGGTGGCACCTACGGAATCACGGCGGATGCCAGCGGTCGCGTGTGGGTCTCTCGTGCGGGGCAGGACGCGTTTGGGTATGACCCACGCCTGCGACAATGGACGTGGGCCAACGTGCGCGCCCTGCCGGGTGCGGCGACAACGGGGTTGGGCATCACCGTTGATCCTCACAACCACGTCTGGATCGCAGGGCCAACCGTAGCGTTTGAGTGGGACGCAAACGCCTTCGTCGGCAACCGCGAGATCAACCCACGCGACATCGTGGTGCACCGTCTTCCCGCCATTCCAATGTTTGCGTCTGTGAGCGCCATTGGTGCGGACCGACGGGGACGCATCTGGCTGGCGACCTCTCAGCCAGGACCGCTGGTGCGCTACGATCCGTCGGATCATAGTACGGCGTCGTTTTCTGGGCCCAATCAGGTCTACACGTATTCGGACTTCACCGGCGCGGTCCGTCGCTTGGTAATTGGAACTGGCTCGCACACAGAGGTCTTCGATACCGGATGCGACCCGCTGTACGACCAGTTTTCTTACTCCGCGACGACCCCTGTGGGCACCTCGCTGCAGTTTGTGTTTCGCACCGCGCTCTCGCAGGCCGGTCTGTCGCGCGCCACGGCGGTCGTGATTGGGATCGCGCCCCGAGACCGAAACCCGATCGACATCGCAGCGAGGCTGCTCGAAGCCGGGGTCGCACCCGGACCTTGGGCAAGCGTGACCGTCGATTTCAGTCCGAGCAATGTGCCCGTTCAGTCGCCGGTGCTGCAGAGCATCGGGCTGCGTTGGCGTTGCGCGGACCGCTGAGACTGCGTGAGCCTCGGTCCCGAATCGCGCTGCGTGCGAGCGGGTAGCTCAAAACCGACCCATCCATGCGCTGAGTTGGCTTACCGCAAGCGCAGAGCGCCGCACTCAACACCCCCGCCACCAGCGCCGCGCAAACCAACCTGCCGCGCCGCGCCGCGACCTTCGCGCGTGTATTTTTGCTACCACTGAGCCGAGAAGTCATGAGCATCGCCCCGACGCTTCCATCACGTGAGCTGTCTCAAGCGGCTTCAAACCAAACGCCCATTTGTGCTAGGTGCCACCGATGAGTATCCGCGCAACACAAGTGACCATCCCCGGTGAGGTCGCGAACGGCGACGCCGATGTCCCGGCTTACGCTGCGATTGCACCCAACGCCAAGCGTGGGATGGTGGTGATCCATGAAATCTTCGGACCCGCACCGGACATCGACGGCGTGGTCGATCGCTTCGCAGAGCTCGGGTACGCAGCGGTCGCGCCCAACTTGTTCGCCGACGGAAAGTTTCGTTGTATTCGCTCTGTGATGGCTGCGCTCAAAACTGGCGGCGACATCGCGCCGATTCGCGCGGCTCGAGCGACCCGGGACTGGCTCTGCAAAGAGACGGGGCTTCAGAGCGCCAACGTGGGGATCATTGGCTTCTGTTTTGGTGGGGGATTCGCGCTGCTCGCGGGGCCTGGATTTGCGGCGGTGTCGACGAATTATGGGGATGTCCCTGAGGCGGCGGTAATGAAAGGGATGCCGCCGGTGATCGGATGCTATGGCGGCAGAGACGTGCTGTTTAAGGCCAAGGGGGCGTTGTTGAAAAAGCGCCTCGGTGAAGTCGGTGTGACGCCGGAGGTGCATGATTTCGCCGGCGCGGGTCATGCCTTTTTGACCAACGGAAACCGCCCGCTGATCGAAGCACTCACCGCGCCGCTGATGCACGTGAAGTATAACCCCGCGATCGCTGCAGAGGCGTGGGGCAAGATCGACGAGTTTTTCGAGCGGACGATTCCCGCGCGATAAGGACAAAGCCTCTGCGCAAGAAGCGCCGAGGACAAGCCTCTGCGCAGGAGCCCTCGCGAAGCGCTCAGGAAACCCGCTC
>JANNCG010001060.1:0-3472 GCA_031386385.1 Myxococcales bacterium | reverse complement strand
ATCGGATCCTGATCCGCCGCAGAGAGCCTACCAAAGTCTGCGATCGCTGTGAGCCCACGTCGAAAGCTGATCATCGGCGCGGGCCTAAAATAGTCTTCAAGCACCCAGTCCCGTCGCATGGGGTCCCAGCGATAGATGCCCTGGGCGTCCACGAGCTCAGGCAGCCCATCGGCATCGACATCCGTCGCATAATCAAGAGTGCCCAGACGAAGATAATTGCCGCTACTAGAGCTTGTGTTCAGCAGGCATCCGCGCGCATCAAAGACGTGTTTTTCGGCGATAATCTCAGGCCGTCCGTCGTCGTCGAGGTCCACCAGCGAAGGCCCAGAGTTAAACGACGACTCCCACGGAGTTGCGCCGCCGAGGACAAACGGAGGCTCGCCCGCGAGGTCACAGCGGCGCCCGGTCCATGCGCGCTCAAGGGCATACGGAGGGAGCATTCCTGGTCGGTCCACGATGCGGTAAGCGATGAGCTGAATGGGGGTCTGGTTTGGGCCTGGCGTTCGGTGAAAGGTGACAATCTCGGGGTGGCCGGTGACCACGACCCCAACGGTTCGAAGGTCTCCGTCGAGATCTCCGATGGCCAGCTGCGACCCATACCCAGGCTCGTCTCCAATCGATGGAACCTGCGCAAAACCCACCCGCATTTGCTCTTCACACGTCCGACCAGAGAACACCCTTACGATCCCCGAGCTCGCTTGAGACTCAAATGTCGTCGCGATGATGCTGGGCTCAATCCTGGCGGCGGTCCCGTCAAGGTTGAGATCGGCCACCATGGGCGTGGTGTAGATGTATGCGGAGGAAGCCGTAGGATCTCCCATCGGAGCGCGCGCCCACGAGCACTGCACGCTCGGCACAAACGCCTCAACGCTTCGCTCGCGACGACAGGTGGGGTCGTTGACTCGGTCTGCAGGGACCCCATACGGAATGCATCGATTGTCGCTGTCACAGTAGCTGTCGCCCAGGCAGTCATCGTTAGACAAGCACGAGCCTAAATCCGGAACACATGTGTTGTGGAGGCACCTCCGAGGGGCCGCGCAGTTCGCACAGGGGCCGTTGGGGACATCTGCAATTGCGCCATCAAGCATCCCGATGTCTGTCCCCGTCACGTCCATCGGCGGTTGGCTGATGTCCGATACCGCGTCTCGGACCGACGCGTCTCCCGGCGCCGGACCCTCTGAGCACGCCATCAGCGTTGAGACCTGGATCGCACAAACCGTTGAAAAAATCTTACGCATCTTACGCATTCGAATAGCAAGACGGTACCCGCGGGGCGTGAAGGTGTCCACGACAACACCCATGCCAATCGCTTTCGGCTTGGGCCCCGCGCGGCGATTCGTGTCGGCGCGGAGCTTTTGTAGATGGCCATGCTCACCTGATGTTCACCCGAAGCCGACTCGCTGCTATAACCCGCCCTGAGAGCTAAAAGAGATGGCGACAAAAAAATCCATTCTTGCGAAGACTAAGCCCAAACCCAGGCGCAACGCGACAGACCCAAGCGCTGCAGTTGTTCGTTCAGACGACGCGATTTTAGCCGAGGCGCTTCGAAGAGGCCGCGAGGTGGTCCAGAGCGCAGAGTCGCTGCTTGAAGGCTATGGCCAGTGGCTATTTGCCAACGTCTTTGGAGGCGACACGCGCTTGGTGCTGGACGCGAAGGTGGATCATCCAGTGTGGGCCAAACTGCTTGCGGCGGCAGAGGGCGCGAAGCTTCCGCTCGGACGCGGGACGCTGTCTGCCACGTTGAGAATCGCCGCGCTGGATAAGCGCCTCGCGGACGCTCCGTGGACGTCGCTGGGGTACAGTCTCAAGGTCGCGCTTTTGCCGCTGCAAACGCCCATTGAGCTTCGCGCGGCTGCAAGGCACGTCTTGGCCTCGGGGCTGTCCGTTCGGGCGACGATGAAGTACGTGGACAACACCCTGCACCCGGACGGCAAGCCCGCGCGCTTGAGCCCAACAACAGCGCGCAAAACCCTGCGCCGACTCGCGGCGCCGTTCAGTCGACCCAACTATGTCGAGAAGCTTGAGTCAGCGCTCAACAAGCTCGACGACGACAAACGCGCAGACGCAAAAGCGTCGCTGGCGAGCTTGGTCAAACAGCTGCAACAGCTGCTCAAGGGCGTGCGCGCTCGGGGCACGAAGTAGGCCATTTAACCGGCGCTTCGGAGCGTTTCTCATTGCGACGTCGGAACACCATTCGCCTGCAAATTCGCAGGATCCAAAAGCCGAAATTTCGGAGACGACAACGCTCTAAGGCTGAAGTGTGAAGGCGAACGCGCCATAGCGATGCATCATGTTTACTTCGACCATGATGTCTCCATAGGGGACCAAGTGTTGCTCGAGCGCGTCGACGTCGAGCACGATTCCGCTGCGAAAATTATCGGGTCGTCGCCACGCGGGGTGGTCTGCTAAGCGGATAGCCGCGGTTCCTAGCCGCCCGTCGTAGATGCATCGAAGCGTCGATACGCTGTAGGGCAGAGGTGCTGGATTAACGATGTATGTCTGAAATTGGATCTGAACTAGCGGACTCGTAGGCGCTGGAGTCCAACGAAACGCGATCGTGTCCGTGAGCCGGTAGAAGAGGTTTGGCATCGGAAGTTGCTCAATGCCGGGCGGGCTTGTGAAGTTTAGGACTGGCGGGGGGATCCTTGCGGTGAATGTCCACGGCATCGCAAAATCTGGACGAACAGCGCGAAAGGAGACGTCCACCACGCCCATGAATGGATACCCCCTTTCGGTCCATCGCATTGTCTGGTTGATGTCCCGGTATCCGACTTCGCGTTCGGTTGCGCCAATGCTGAAGATAAGGCGCTCGGCAAAGCGATCGAACGTTGGATACGTGAGATTTTCGACAACACACTCACCGCTGCGGTCGACGCGATAGCCAGTGCCGTCTGGCCTCTGCGGGACCACGATCCACGCTTCGACGGAGTCTATCTCATTTGAACCACGCGGCGTCCGAATCAAATCGAGCCGCGCGAATCGTGGTGGTTGGAGAATTACTGGTCGATCAGCGATTTCTACCGCGTCCGCAACTGAGCTATCGTTCAATTCGTCGGCGTCAAAACGAGTACCGCTGTCCCAGTTGGTTGTGTTTGTTTCATCCGCGTGTACGTCGGCAATAGCTGTGGAGCTATCAGGTGCGTCCGCGCCGACGACCAACCTGGCGCATGCACCTGAGTGCAAAACGACTGTCAAACCGTAGAGGCGACAACTCAGTTTTGTCATTTGCTACCTACTAAAACTGGCAAGTAAATCGACCCGCGACTGTCGCATGCGGAGCGCAGCCCGTAGCCGGGTTAAAGCAAAGTTCAGCGCCAGGAGATCCTGTGGATCCTGGAACGCAGCATGGTTGGTTTGGGTTCCCACACAGCTCGCACACCGCGTTAATTCTCGGCCCAATGGGTTCCGCGCACACCACCGGATTTCCCGCTGGCGGCAAACACGAGTCTGGCCCGGCGACCGATGCGCAGCA
>JANNCG010000986.1:0-7014 GCA_031386385.1 Myxococcales bacterium | reverse complement strand
AGCAATGCCGCGGCGTTTTTTGCAGGTGGATTGAAGGGTCGCGCAAAAGAGGACCGGCACGAAGATCACATCGCGCTCGACCAGACCATGACCATCGCGATGGTGAAAGACGGCAAGCTCGTGGACGAGAATGTCCCCCTGCGCAACGCGATGAACGAAGTCCTTCGCGGCGAGTACATCGAAGACAGCCAGCGCGGGATCGACAAGATGAACCGGCTGATCAAGGAGAAGGGGTTTGATTTTGAGCTCAAGCTCCCGAGCTCACGCTTCAATCGCGGCGCGGGTATCTATGCAGGCCTGCACTTCGATACCGCAGGTAATTTGCTCACCATCGAGCAGTGGAACGCGCGCAAGGATCAGTGGCTGCCCAGCGTCGCCGACGGCACGTACGTCAAGAGCTTGATGACAAGTGCAGTGCTCGAGCCAGGCAAGATGGCGCATTGGATCGGTGCTCCCAAGCACGGGATCAAAGGCCGCCCGGTCGAGTTTGAGTACGTCAAGCGCGCGATCTAACGCGATGCCCACACGCTCGGTCGTCTTTGGTCTCGGCAGCAATCTCGGGGGGCGAGTGTCCATGCTTCGTGCCGCGAACGAGCTGTTTTCTTATGCGTTTGATGCGCATATTTTCACTGCAAGTGTGCGGATCACTGCTCCAATAGGTCCCGCACAACCAGACTTTCTCAACTCAGCGGTCTTGATGCGGACCGATGCCCCAGCAGAAGCACTGCTCGCGATGGCCCTGCGCATCGAAGAGCGTCTGGGACGCGAACGAACAACACGCTGGGGGCCTCGCACCATCGACGTCGATGTCTTGTGGGCCGAAGATCTCACGTGTGACTCAGAGGCGTTGTCCCTGCCTCACGCCCGGTTGCGCGATCGGGTGTTCGCGTTGGCACCGCTCGTTGATCTGGTTCCGCTCGCGACCGATCCTCGCGACGAGAGCAGCTATGCTGCGGTTCTCGCAAAACTCAATGAGGCAGATCCTTCGTCCGCCGCGAGTCAGACCTTTTTGTTGGGTGATCGATTCGAGACCATTACCCTCACACACCACACAGCGGATGAAGGCTTTCGGGTCTTCGCACTCGATCGCGCCGATACACTCGCGGCAGCGGCAGAGGCGGTCGCGTCAACGATGGTCCATCCCGATGGGGTCCGCGCTTTGAAGGTGCTCGAGGTGATCGCTGTTGCAACAGATTCTGAGGGATTTACCGATGATTCTGAGCGTATGTTCACCTGGCTGAGTGAGGTGCTTTTTACCCTCGATAGCAAACGGATCGCTGCGCGCCGAATTTGTGTCCTCGCCGATGAGCCAACGTTTGTGCGCGGGTTGATCCTCGGCGAGCCCCTCGACGAGACCCGACACTCAGTGGGGACGGCCATCAAGGCCATCACCTATCACGACCTGCAGTTCGGCGCCATTCACGAGGGTAAGCGAGGATCGCGGCCCGAAGACCAGTGGTTTGCTGAGATCGTAGTCGACGTTTAAATCCCTGAGCGACCGATCAGGCCGTTGGTGTGCGCCATCCAACCTATCATTTTGTAGAGCATCCGCGCGCCGACGTTGCCGTCCCATTGGTCACCGTCAGGTCCAGGGACGACCTCGTTGAGATCTACGCCGACGATGGTCTTGCCTGAGTCCGCCACGGTCCGCAGTAGAAAGTGCGCCATGGCAAACGAGAGGCCGCCCGCGACGGGAGTCCCGGTGTGGGGACAGAGGGCTGGATCGAGGCCATCAATATCGAAGCTGATGTACACTTTTTGAGGTAATTCACGCACGATTTGTTCGCACTGAGCGCTCCACAGCTCGCCCTGAAAGCGCTTTCGGGCCAAGAGCGTGTCGTAAAAAGTGACCACTCGACCGTTGGACTTTGCGCTGAGCTGCGCTTCGTCCTCGCTAAAATCGCGGATCCCGACCTGGACGATTTTTGCGACTCCTGGCGCCTCTTGCAATACGTTGTACATAATAGACGCGTGCGAATACCGAAAGCCTTCGTACGCCACGCGCAGGTCAGCGTGTGCGTCGATGTGCAAGATTCCAACGCCGGGGTGCCGCTCGCTGATCGCTCGAATAGCCCCCAACGGAGTGGAATGATCTCCGCCTAAAAGTGCGACAAACTTATGCTGGCGAAGGATGGTCTGAGTCTGTTCGTAGACCCACTGATTCATCCGCGCAGAGCGCTCGTTCACCCGGCTGAGGGCCGCGATGAGCTGGGGGTCTTCTTCGACTTGACCACCGACCTCGATCACTCCCTCTGCGTCTTGCATTGCCTCTGCGTCCCACTGAATCACCTCATTGGGTAGCGGGAGCATGTGGATCTGCGCTTCGTATGGACGTCCAATCTCAACGTCATAGAGATCGACCTGCTTGGAGGCCTCGTAGACGGCCTTGGGACCATGCTGCGCGCCTCCGCCGTAGCTTGTGGTGGCCGCAAAGGGGACCGGAAGAACAATGATTTTTGCGTCCTCGTAGGAGTAAGGAAGGCCAAATATCCCCGAATCTGTGGGGGCGGCCGCGGCGGGATCAAAGGTCTTTCGGATCTCGGTGTTGCTACCCGATTTGCCGTTGTGCTCGTTGCTCATCGAATCCTTCTTGTGTGTGCGCTAGGCTTAAGACTGTGGCACTGAACATAGCCCAAGATCACGCACGCTTTCGCGACATTGTGCGCGGAAAAATCCGAGAGAATCTTCGAAAGTTTATTTCGAAAGGAGAGCTGATCGCGAAGCAGGGAAAGGACACTGTGACGGTTCCGATCCCGCAGATTGATATGCCGCGGTTTCGATTTGGCGACAAAAACGCTGGCGGAGTGGGTCAGGGTGAAGGCAACCCTGGCGACCCGATGGGGCCGAGCGACCAGGACGGTGACGGCGAGAGTGGCAAAGGCAAGGCTGGCCAGGGCGAAGGCGATCACTCGCTTGAAGTCGAGGTCTCGCTGCAAGAGCTGGCTGAAATCTTGGGCGAACAGCTTCAGTTGCCGAGGATCGAGAACAAAGGCAAGCGCCAGGTCCTTGCGAACAAAGAGAAGTACACTGGGATTCGCCGCACGGGATCCGAGTCCCTCAAGCACTTCAAGCGCACCTATCGCGAGGCTTTAAAGCGACAGATTTCTTCGGGGCACTACTCGCCAGATCACCCGGTGATTGTCCCCACGCGAGATGACAAGCGGTTTAAGAGCTGGAAGACCGACAACAAGCCAGTGGCCAACGCGGCCATTATTTACATGATGGATGTGTCTGGCTCGATGGGTGATGAGCAAAAAGAGATCGTCCGGATAGAGTCCTTCTGGATCGATACGTGGCTCCGCAGCCAGTACAAGGGTATTGAAAGCGTGTACATCACGCACGACGCTGCCGCGCGCGAGGTCGATCGGGACACGTTTTTTCGCACCAAAGAATCGGGCGGGACCATGATCTCAAGCGCCTACAAGCTCTGCGCAGACATCATGGCTACACGCTTCTCGCCGAGCGAATGGAACGTGTATCCGTTTCACTTCTCTGATGGCGACAACTGGAGCAGCGACGACACACAGAGCTGTATGGCGTTGTTGCGCGAGCGGTTGATCCCAAACGCGAACATGTTCTGCTACGGGCAGGTCGAGAGCCCGTATGGATCGGGACAATTCATCAAAGATCTCAGAGAGCATCTGGGGTCAGATGAGCGGGTAATTTGCAGCGAAATTCGCGATCGTGACGCGATAGTAGAGTCCATCAAAACGTTTCTTGGAAAGGGTCGCTAGCCATGTCATTTGGATCGCACCGCGAGCTGCCAGCGTACCTGCGGGAGTGGCAGGAGAAGATCGAAGACTATGCGCGAAAAGCTGGGCTGGATATTTTTCCGCAGGTGTTTGAGGTCTTGTCGTTTGATGAGATGAATGAGGTGGCGGCGTTTGGAGGGTTTCCGACGAGGTATCCGCACTGGCGCTGGGGGATGGATTTTGAGCGGCTGAAGAAAACCGGCGAGTGGGGGCTGTCTCGAATCTACGAGATGGTGATCAATAACAATCCCGCCGTTGCATACTTACTTGAAGGAAATTCGCTGGTCGATCAAAAATTGGTGATGGCCCATGTCTGTGGTCACAACGACTTTTTTAAGAACAACTTTGCCTTCAAAATGACCGACCAGAATCGCCGACCTCCAATGTCAGCGGAGGACATGGTCGTCTCGAGGATCTCGCAGCTGCCAGAGCGCAAATGGATCGACACGTTTGCCAATCACGCCACGCGGATTCGCAAGCACATTGAGCGCTACGGGATTGACGCCGTTGAGTCATTTATCGACGTGTGTCTGTCGCTCGAAAACCTAATTGATCCGCCCGGACGCTTGCTTGAGGGGCGCTTCGAAGCTCGACCCCACGAGGACGACGAGGTCAAGCCTGTTGAAGTGACCCGATTTAAGGGAAGCGAGTACATGCAGTCGTTTCTCAACCCGAAGGCAGCGATGGATGCAGAGAAAAAGCAGCTTGAGGACGAGCGTGATCGGCTGAGGAATTTTCCTGACAAACCGCAGCGTGATGTGCTGAAATTTTTGCTCGACCACGCACCGCTGGAGAAGTGGGAGAGAGATGTCTTAGAGATCATCCGTGAGGAGGCATACTACTTCTGGCCGCAGGCACAGACCAAAGTCATGAACGAGGGGTGGGCTTCGTATTGGCACTCAAAAATCATGACGGGCTATGCAGCCACGGGCGATGAAATTGTCGACTATGCAGATCGCAACGCGAGCGTTCTCTCAACAGCCGGTGGACGCTTCAACCCGTACAAGCTTGGTATCGAGCTTTATCGGTATATCGAAGAGCGGTGGAACCGTGGGCAGTTCGGCAAAGAGTGGGAAGAGTGCGACAACTTGGAAGAGATGCGACACTGGGATCGCAAGCTTGATCTGGGTCAACAGAAGATTTTTGAGGTGCGCGGGCTGTACACCGACGTCACGTTGATCGATGAGTTTTTAACCCCCGAGTTTTGCCTGCAGCACAAGCTGTTCTCCGTCGGGTGGAACAACCGCAACGACCGCTATGAGATCGAGTCCCGCGACTTTGCTCAGGTAAAAGAGAAGCTGTTGTTTCAGCTAACCAACTTTGGCAGCCCATTTGTTGCGGTCGAAAACGCCAACTTCGAAAACCGGGGAGAGCTTCTGCTTCGCCATGACCACCAGGGCGTCGACCTGGACTTGGACAAAGCCAAGCGGACGCTTGAGAACCTCACGCGCGTGTGGCGACGTCCCTGCGCGATTGTGACAACGAGTGAACAAAAACAATCGCTCTTGCGCTTTGACGGCAAAGAGCACACCTCGCGCTCAATGAAGTAAGCTCACCAGGCGCCTCGTTCCATTCGACTAAGACACATGACTACCGCCACCGTTGATTTTGCCGAGCATCGCGTTTTGACAGACCCCGTTCACGGCAAGCCTATGCTGCTTTGGGTAGCGGGCCGGTTTTCTGGGGTTGGGATCGAGGCGCAACATCGGACAACCGCCCAGCAGTGGCTTGGTGAAGCAGCCCTCGCGGCGCTGGAGCGTTTCACTCGGCCCCTGACAGAGCTTGCCACACACAAAGCGTACTGGAGTTCGGAGATTAATCGACTGATTTCGCCAGTATTTTTGCAGCATTTTAATGCACGTGGGACCGTCGAGTTGCTCACCGTTGCGGTCAGTGATGCGCCACGAGTGTCGGACCTGCCGGCCAAAGAGCATGACGCTTGGACGCTTGAGTTAGGTGAGATCGTGGACTCGCCGACAGCCACCACGGTCCGGCCGCAGATGTTGGCGGTCTGCGTGGCAACCCCGATAGCTCCAGAGTATCTTGAGCGAGCGCAGCTCATCGCCGCACGCGCTGCGAGGACGGTTGTCACCGCCCAGTGTCAGCAGGGCAAGAGCATATTGGACCTGCTCATGGTCCCGAGTCTGCTCAACGACGAGGTGAACGGTCACTTTGTAGCGGCACTTGAGACGCACGCATTTTCTCGCGGAAAACTCAGGATTCAAGACATACGCCTCAACACCGAAGACTCTGCGATGCTTCGGGATTTGTACGGACAAATCGCCGCCGCTCGAGGCGCCGGGTAGCGTGCGTTTGCTCTTTCATGTGGCGGGGTTGGTGTTGTTGACCCAGTGCGCGACGGCGACGGTTGCGAGCACTGTGCGATCGGACAGCGAGACGACGACTGTCCGCCCACCGTCGGTGATCGACGACCCAGAGGTCCTGCGCGCGCTGAGCGCGAGGTATGGGGAGAGGCTGGTGGTTCCGTTGGTGGCGGCGCGGAGCGGGGCGCGGATCGCGATCATTGGATGGCCAGTATTTTCAGGGCCCAATACGGTCGTACAGAGCGATGGTGCCGTGGGGACAACCCTCGATATGACCCCTGAGGGACGCTATCTCGTTGTCTCATCGGGATGGAATCCGCGGGACCGCACCGGGCGGTCACTTCTCGCAGCGCTCGAAGCCGCGCAGTACCAGCCCATTGGCCAACCTACCGGAGCTCCTTTGAATGAGCTTGCGCCGCAAATTGCTCAGCTTTTCGCTGATTTTGCAGGCGCCACACAGCGACACGATCAGCCAGAAGCCGTGCGAGTGATCCGTGCGATGACTCAGCTGTTTGCTTGGCGCGTGACGGCTTTCGACAATGTCCTGACAGAAATGTTGTGGGCGGCTTCGACGGGACACTACACACTTCGTCACCGAGAGACCGTGCAGGTGCACAGCACATTGGCGAGAGTCACCGCTATCGTGACCTATCACGGCAGAGAGATTGAGTTGCGGGTGAGCGCTGTTCCGCATGCGGAGAATCCAGCATTCTGGCTGGTTAGCAGCGAAGAATCCCCGTCGCTAAGCGCGCAGTCAACCACGCAGTAATGGCCGGCAATTCGTGGTACCCCTGAGAGTCCAGATGTCGCAGCATGCGCACAAACAGGTCCGTCGCAAAGTCCCTTGGAGGCTGCGCAACGGGCTCGTGTTGATTGTGGTCGCGATCTCACAAGTTATAAGTTGTAGGCCAAAGACGCTCTCGATCGAGCTCGACGTG
>JANNCG010000949.1:0-7980 GCA_031386385.1 Myxococcales bacterium | reverse complement strand
AAGAAATATGTCCCCGAATTCAAGCAAAATCGCAGCGCGGAGGACTTATTGTTGGCGGGAGATCGAAGACCGGAAAAAGTTGCGTGTACCGGCGGAAATGATTGGTTTGGCACGTGTAGGTAATCGTGATCGTCCCGTCTTAATGGTCATCTCGTCAAGCCCCGTTACGTTGATTTCACTCGCTCGAACATCGTCACTGCGGTGTACATTCTCCGGCGCTGTATCCTCGGTTTTCACGGATGACACGGTGAATCGATGGTGCATTGCAAAGCGCTCGTAGCTGCTGCTGCGAGTGACACATGCGAAGTTTAACGCGGCGTTCTTTGAGGCAAATCGATGTCCCAGGGTGTTGATGGCGATCCATCAAAAGAGTTCGAAAATCTCTCCACAGCTATGACCTCGGCAATGAGTGCCGTCCGGGCGGCTCCCAACGACGCAGATGCGTGGGAGCAGCTCGACGAGCTCAACGCGAACGAGCAACGCCCCGAGGCGGTGGCAGCGCTGTATTTAGAGCTGCTCACTGGTTCGACGGTGACACCGACGGGCGCCGAAGCGATTGGAAAACGAGCGATCCCATTTTTTCAGGAGTGGTTCGAAGATCCAACTGCAATCGCACCAACCCTCAAGCGAGTGATTGAGCTCTCTCCAGCAGCGGACTGGGCGTTTCACCGCCTGACACTCTCGTACACCCACGCCAAGCGATGGAATGAGCTTTTAGAACTCTATGACAACGCGCTATCAAAGACAAACTCACCGGCCCGACGGGGACAGTTGTTGGATGAGGCTGCGCAATTAGCGAGAGATTTTGCAGGAGATTCTGATCGAGCGACAAAGTATCTTGAGCAGCTCGTTGAGTTGCGACCCGCGGATGGACAGCTTGCGAGCGCACTGGAGCGATTACTCGAGCGGCAGTCTCGATTCAGCGAGCTCATTTCTTTGTGGAACAAGAGGCTTCCAGTGCTCTCAGATGACGAAGCTAAGAGCACCCGCCTTCGGATGGCAAACTGTTTTCTTGATCAACTCAAGCAACCAGAGGAAGCCATTGGGGCCGTCGCAACGATCTTGGATAAATCACCGCTCGACAGCTCGTCCTGTGCGGTTGTCGATCGCGTGCTTGCAGGCGAAGAGTTTGCCCCCGAAGTGCGACGCCACGCGCGGGCGATGTTGTTGCGAAGCTACACAGCGGAGACCTCGCCGGATCTTCGCGCTGACGTCCTCTCTCGATCCCGCGGGTTTATTGAACCCAACGAACGCGGTGGCGCCCTCCATGAGTTGTCCGTCTTGCACGAGCAACGAGGGAGAATTCCCGAGGCAATAGACTGTTGCGCAGAGTTGGTGATCTTTGATCCTGGCAATGATGCCGCGCGCGCTCGATTAAAAGCGCTCACAGAATCCGTCAACGTTCAGAGCGTTTATGCGTCGGCGCTTACTGCGGCCGCGACCGCGCTCGATGATGACTCGCCCGCCCGTGCGGCGACCTTGCGCACGGAGGCCGCTCAATTGTTTGCAGCGGTCCTCAACGATGACGAAAGCGCCACACCGCTCTTTGAGATGGTCGTTGACGCATCGCGAGCCAACGCAGCAGATCGTCTCGTGGCGGCGCGTGGACTTGATTCGCTTTACGCCCGGGCAAACAGAGACAGCGAACTGTTGGGTGCTCTTGAGAGACTCGCGTTACTTGAAGATGAGGCGAGCCGCAAGATTGAGGTTCTCGTTCGCGCTGCTCAGCTCGCGCAGAAGCTTGGCGAAGTGGATCGCTCGCTTGCTGCTTGGGAGGCGACTCTCGCCATCGATTCGTCTCATAGCGCTGCTTTGGACGCGACGGTTGGACTGTTGCGGGCCAATGAACGGTGGGCCGCCTTGGTTGTGGCGCTTCGTCGACGCTCACTGGTGGCGACGGACCCAACACTTGTTCGCGCAGACTTAGTTGACGCGGCGCAAACCCTTTCGCAGAAACTTGCGGATACAAGCGCGTCCATCGCACTTTGGAATGATGTCGGCTCACGCTTTGGCCGCAACGACGAGGTTGTGGATTCGCTTGCGGTTCTGCACGCGCAAGCTGAACAGTGGAACTCGCTGGCGTCCTTGCTGACCCAGGCGCTCGACGAAGCTACCGACACAGCGCGCCGAGCAGAGCTTAGCGCGCAGCTCGGTGACACCTTGCTCCGTCACCTCAATCAACCGCAGCAAGCGCTCAACCGCTACGCGGCAACGCTGACGCTTGTTCCTTCGCATGCGCTGGCAACAGAGCGCTTGAAAGAGCTAAGCGAAAACCCGGTGACTGCCTCTGGCGCGGTAGATGCTCTCGCTGCTGCGTATGCAGCGCTGGACCACTGGGAAGGTCTTTTGGGACTCGTTGACGCGCGTCTGTCGCACGCGGGAGATCCAACGACTCGAGCGCTCATTTTGCTTGAGTCCGCGAGCACCTTCGAGCGTCGCGCCTCCGATTTGCCTGGGGCTTTGCGCAGCGTTTGCCGTGCGTTTGTAGAGGTTCCATCGGAGGCTGACATCGAGTCACACATGCTTCGATTGGCAGCCGAGAGCGGAGACTTTGGATCGGTCGCCGACGCCTACCGCTCTGCCATTGAGACCTCGCCCGAATTGGCGAACTCGCTTCGAGTGAAGTGCGCCGCAACGCTTGAGAATCGCGTGCACAACTACGCGGAGGCGCTCGTGCTGTACCAAGAGATCTTCAGCACCGATCCGCGCAACACCGAGTCTGTCGCAGCCGTAGTTCGCGTCGCGGCGTTGACGGGTGATTGGGGTATTGGCGCTGGTGCGTTGGTGTCCGTTGCTGGCGCCGGCGGCCCCACAAGCGACGCGCTCGCGGTGTATGAGCAAAGCGCGGCGAAGCAAAATGCCTGGGATTTGGCCACTGAATCGCTTGAAGCTTCACTTGATGTAGCGGAGCTCTCTGGCACTTCGGCCCATCAGCTTTGGGCTGCGGTGGGGTACTGGTACCGAGATCATCAGGGCGCGCCAGATCAGGCGCAAGCTGCCTTTTTGCGAGCGACTGATGCCTCGAATAGCAATTTCGAAACCCTCGAAGCACTTGCAGCGCTACAGAGACGCACGCCCGATGGTGCACTTATCGACACCCTTCTTTTGCTCGCAAAGAGCGATGACCGAACTGTGAGCGCGCTCGCAGAAGCCGGGCAAGTCGCGGTGACGTCACCAGGCGACCCTCGACAACGAGAAATTTTGCAGCGGCTGTACGAAGTCTCCTCGGCAGCATGGGCCGCAGGACAAACGGATGTGTCTTCATCGGCGGACTGGGCGACCGAGAACCTCGTCCGTCTGTACTCCAACGCCGGCGAGGCGGCGGCCGCGGTCGCGCAGCTCGAAGCGGCTGCAAAGCTCCCCTTTGAGTCGTCCAAGTCCCGAGAGTTTCGTCGTCGTGCTGGCGCGATCGCAGAGTCGCCACTCAATGATTCTGCCCGTGCGCTGGCATTGTTCAAGGGCGTGTTCGATGAGGATCCCGACGACAATGAAGCGGCGACCCACCTCGCGCAGTTGTTTGAGCGCCGCGGGGAGCACCTCGAGTTGCTCGCACTCCGCTCGACGCAAAAGGATCGAGCGACGGACGTCGACACGCGCGCCGACCTAAGAATCGAGCTCGCTCGTGTTCGCGGAATGCTGAACGATGGCGCGGGTGCGGAGCGTGAACTTCGTGAGAATCTCGTAGAATTACCTGGTCATTCTGAGTCCGTCACGCTCTTGGCTGAGCTTCTCGAGAGCCGCGAGGCGTTTGCAGATCTTGTGGACCTATACGCCGCGCAAGGCGCAAGTCTTGAGCAAGCCGGCGACACGGTACGAGCGCAAAAATTGTGGGCTAACGCAGCGCGGATCGCAGAACACACCCTTCGCGATGATGTGCGCGCGATTACCGCATACACTCGCGTTGTTGGGCTTGGAGCATCTCACTCAGCGCTCGACTCGCTCGCGGCGTTGCACTCTCGACGCAACGAGCACGCGCTCGCTGTTGTTGCCCTAGAACAACGACTGCAACTCACAGATCAAGCAGATCGAGTTGGCGTTGTGGCGCAGCTCACTCGAGCCTATGTTGCCGCAGAAAAAACCGCCGAGGCCACGAGCTGTCTCGAAACACAGCTTCAACACACTCCTGCTGAGAGTGAGCTTCGGGCGCTTCTGGCGGACCGCTATCGTGTCGCAGGCAAGTGGGCCGCTCTTGCAGACTTTCTCACCGACAGCGTCGAGTTCGCCAACGACGATGACGAGCGCGTGGCAATGCTTCGGGAGGCATCGGAGGTTTTCGTTCGCAAACTGAGCGCACCCGAGAAGGCCATTCCGGTCCTCGCGCGAGCAGTGGAGCTCGCGCCGACGGATCGCACGGTTCGCGTTGCACTCGCAGATGCTCGTTGTCTCTCCGGCGATTTTGATGGAGCCCGGTTGATTCTTGAAGCGCTGCTCACTGAGTACGGCAGGCGACGACCGCCCGAGCGCGCGAAGGTGCATCGGACTCTGGCGCGAATTTCTCGCGCCCAAGGCGAACTCAAAGCCGCATTGGCGCAGCTTGAGCTCGCGTCAAATATTGATCTGGATGATCCGCATACACTGCAAATGGTTGGCGAAGTCGGCTGGGAGTTGGGCGAATACGATCGCTCAGAGACAGCTTTTCGCTCGCTACTTTTGCTCGTCCGACGCCAAGAAACCAGTGAGGATGGACCGGGGCAAGCTGAGGTCCTCTTTTTCTTGCATCGGATTGCCAAAGCGCAGAGCCAAACGGACCGCGCGTCGGAAGTCCTCGAGACTGCGTTTGAGGCGTCACACGAAAACGCGATCGAGGGCCGGCGGTTTGAGCACGCTCTCAACGCAGGCGGCGAATATGAGCTTCTTCTACGGGCTCTCACAGACCGAACGTCACGCACTCAGGATCCGGCGACCATCAAAGCGCTGCAAAATGAGACCGCGTTTGCGCTTGAGAAACTTGAGCGAAATGATGAGGCGCTGACCCTCCGCATCCGGGCAATGGAGGCGTCGGTGAGCGATCCTGAGGCGCACATTGCAACACGTCGACTTGCGCAGCGGGTCGGTCAACCCCAACGATATGTCACGGCGCTACAAGAGCTTGCTCTGCGGCTTCGCGCTACGGACCCAAACAGCGGGGTCGCAGGAGAGCTTTTGCTGCGCTCTGGCGAAGCAGCGATTGATGATCTTGGCGATGCACGCATGGCCGTGAGCGATCTCGAACGCGCGCATGAGTTTGGTGCTCCAGAGCGCGACGTGCTTCGAGCACTCGATCGAGCCTACGTCAAAGCTGATGCGCAGGACCCGTTGCGCGCGGTACTGACGCGCCGTGCGGATCCCGAAGGCCCAGAAGACTCTAACGACGAACGGATTGATGCGCTCTACCGACTGGCGGCTCTCGATCTGAAAGATGACGGCCGTCGAGCGGACGGTCTCTCAATGCTTGACCGCGCATTGGATCAGGACGCGCGATACGATCGGGCTGCAAATTTGTTGAAGATTACCTGTGGAGTGGCACCGTCTGACGTCGCGCTGGTTCAGATGTACGAGCGGGTTGCTCGATCCCTTGGCGACGAGACGGTACTTCTTGACGCGTTGGATCGTGTGACGGCGCTCGCGGATGCTTCGCAGGATGTCTTTCGTGAGGCCGTCGAGATGGCGCAACGGCTTGAGGATCGCGTCAGAGAACGTGCGGTTCTCGAGCGCGCAAGCGAGCGTTTTGGCGACAGCTCCGACGGTGTGTGGACTCTCGTTGGATTGGCGAGGTTGACCGCGATGGACAACCCCCGTGAGGGCGTCAACCTTCTGCAGCGCGCGGCGAAGGTCGCGGACGCGAGCGAGGCGCTCGGTTTTGGAATTGAGGCAGCGCAAATCGCGGCGGGACCGTTGGCAGACCTTGCTCTTGCGGCTTCGATTTACGAAACGCTCATTGAGCGCGAGCCGACCGAGCGCGCTGTGTGGGAACCGCTCCTGCAGGTGTACCGAGACCTCGGACTGAAGCAGAAGCTCGCCGATCGGATCGCAACGCTCATTGATAACGTCTATGACGTGGCTGAGCGCAACCGCTTACGGATTGAGCGTGCAAAGATTCTGTCAGAACGCCCGGACGGACGAGAAGAGGCTACGGCCACTCTTCGCAGCTGTCTCGACGATGACCCCGGCGCGGTCGATGCAGCGAGTTTTCTCGCAGATTTGCTTGAGCAAAGTGACAATCCCGCGGACCTTGATGAATTTTTGCGGTGGCAGATAGACGCTGCACGTGATCGCGCAGACGCTCGTACCGTGGTGGCTCTGTCCATGCGCCTCGGTGCGCGATTGGTGCTTGATCGTGGGGATTCGACGAGCCATCGCGAGGACGCGATCGCTCTTTATCGCTCGGCCCTTGATTGGGCACCAGCTGACGCAACCATCTTGCGGGCGTTGTTGACCATGTACACGGAAGAATCCGAGCGGGACGAGCGCGGCGAAATTCTTGAGAAGCTCCTTGAGAACACCGACGGCGACGAGGCCACGAACTACGCAATGGAGTTGGCTGCCAACGCCGAGGCGCGAGGCGATCAAGACGCGACCATTCGAGCGCTGACGCGAGGTTTTCAAGGCAATCCTTCGCACGCTCCCCTTCGCGATAAGCTTGAAAATCTGCTTCGCGCGGCGGAGCTCACGAGAGAACTGGCAGAGATGCTCGTTTTTGATGCCCAACACCGAACGGCCAAACACGAAGCGGTGGCGCGACTGCGTGAGGCTGCAACGCTGTATCGCGACACGCTCGCCGACTCGACCCAAGTAGCCGAGACACTGCGTCTCGCCACCGAGCTCGATCCCCACGACACGCAGCTTGTCCTGGAGTATTCGGAAGCGCTGAGCGCCAACGGCTCGCACGAGCAGGCGGCCGCGGCGGTCGCGAGTGTCATCGAACAGCTCGGAGAAAACCACACTCGGGAGCCGGCACTCCGTCGCACGAGGGCAGCTCACCTGCGAAATAGCGGGGCGTTGAAAGACACCGTGGACGAGCTTGAGCTCGCGAGCGCACGCGATCCTGAGGGGACGAGTGGACTCTTGTTTGATGCGCTAGAGGCCCTCCGAATGGATGCGATCGGGCGGCATGATCGTGCGCAAGAACGAGAAGTGACCGAGAGACTCTCGGCCGTCGCCATGCAAATGGGTGACTCCGGTCGCGCTGCAAGCGTGCTCGAAGCGTGGATTGACCGCGAGCCGGCTGACATCGACGCCATGCGGCGTCTCGCCACCCTTCACGCTGATGCCGGTCGCTGGGACGATGTGGTGAGCGTGTACCAACGCCTTGTCGACGCAAGCCCTACAGAGGAGAAGCTCGACGCAGTCCTTCGCCTTGCGGAAGCTTGTGAGCGAGCGGGGCGGCCCGGAGATGCACGTGAAGGGCTCGAGCAAATCTTTCAGTCCCAGCCAGAAAATGAGCCAATTCGCGCTTGGTTGCGAAGAGTGTACACCGCGACCGAGGCCCACAGCGAGCTTGCCGATCTTTCAATGGAGGACGCCAAGCATGCACCCGCTGAGGCGATCCGCTTCGATCGCTTGCGGCAAGCAGGAAAGCTCTATGTCCTCGCTGGCCGAAATGACGACGCTGTTCCGGCGCTCGAAGCGGCGTTGAAACTGCGTGGTGGAGATCATGAATCGACTGCATCGTTGGCCGACGCGTACATCGCGCTGGGCAACATTGATGGCGCCACGGGCCTGCTCCAGGCTGCCATTGCGGCCCTCCGCAATCGACGAAGCCCTGAGCTCGCGGCGCTGCAGTTTCGCATGGCACGGGCGGCGCTCGCCGTCGGCGATCAGGGTGTTCAACTCGCGTGGCTCACGGCAGCCCTTGAGAGTGATCACCAAAACGGACCCGTCGCGTCGGAGCTTGCAGAGCTGGCGATGGCCTTCGACGACCTTGAGACTGCGATGAAAGCGCTTCGTGCGTTGACGTTGATGAAAAATCCTGGACCGATGACGCGCGCGCAGGCGTTTTAT
>JANNCG010000915.1:0-4774 GCA_031386385.1 Myxococcales bacterium | reverse complement strand
CGTGTGCTTTCTCAACTCTGGATCTTGCGACCACCGTATCGCGAGCCTCGGATGGTGTGGACTGGCGACGTTTCGATGCAGTGGCTCTCGCAAGACCCAACCAATCTGAATCGCTTTTACTTCGCGGGCACACGTTCGAGTACAGACTGCGAAGCCGGAGGCGATATCTATACATTCGACGCACGCACGGTGGATCGCGAACCGCCGCGAAACATTACAAACAGTGCGTCGACCCAAACCTATCCAGCGGGTCGAGGTGATTGGGTGGCATACTTTGATTTTGCAGAAGATCCAGTCGACCCAAATGGTTGCGTCGATGCGCGGCATACGGTCGAACAAAACGTTGTGCAAAATCTCGTCACTGGCGAGCGTGTTGTGTTGCCTAAGCCAGCGAACGCCGGTCCGGTATTCGCGTTGGGCACTCAATTTGCTGCCGAGATCAACGGATTCTTCGTCCCGCTTCCGCCCAACGTGCGGCCTTAGCGGGCAGCGCGTTGCTTGAGCCATTGGCGGGTCTCTTCGCTTGGGCGGCTAGCGACGAATCTCCGAGAAAAGGGATTCGATCGCTGGCTGAACGGAGATTCATCGCTAACCCATTCAGCCTCACGAAAAGGATGCTTCGTTCGGTGTCTTGCAAAGCGTTGTCGAAGTCCAGCGAAGCCGGCCAGTCGGTCTCTATTGGCTCGACCTGTGCGATGTTAACGGGGCGGCGTGTTCGTCCCGTTCCCGCCCAACGTGAGGCCGTAGCGGCTGAATGGCGGGTGGTTTGGTTGAAGAGGGAGTCGCGTCGCAGTCGGCTGCGTACTGAGAGAAGCTCTATTCGCCCGCGCTGCGATTGAGCGCATAGGGCCGTTGTGTGGCATCGTTTGTTGCGTCCTTGGCGTTGGCGTTCGCATTGTCGTTGGCAGCGGCGTCAAATCGCAGCGCGATCGAGCTGTTTGGTCGTGTCAAAGAGGATGCGAGCTCTTCTTTGAGCGCAGGAAACTCTTTCGCCCTTGCCCTCAACGACTCTCCATACGCCACCCACAGCCCTCTCTGACCGGCCCCTTCATACAGCTCGCGAGCGCGCCGCAAGATCCTCGCGGCCTCGCGATAGTTGGCCCTGCCGCGCTGCGCGATGAGCGCGTCCGCTTGCGTGCGCAATAAGTCGCCAGCCGCAATCGGTGTGCTTTTTGCGGCCCGTTCTGCCAGCTCGACCCGCACCGAGTGCGTGCTCGATACGCTCAATGTCTTGCTCGCTTCGACCGCTTGTTCGATCAGTCCTTCGTCTATGAGGGCCTCGACCCAAGTCGCACCTCCGCGACGCGCGAGGGCGTCCAACAAGCGTGGCCGCCAAGCACTCCACGCGCTGCCAGCCTCATCGCGAAGCTGACGCCACAAGAGCCGATCGGGACGGGCCAAAAACAGCCGCGCGCCGGCCTCCCAAGCTTGACTGTCATTGCGGTCAGTCAGCAGTCGATCACGCCACCACGACAGCAGCCTCGGTCTCGCTGGAGTCTCGTGCATCGCCGCCACCATCTTTTGTGCGCTCTGCAGACAATTGAACTCACTACTTGCCTCAAGCGCGTCAAGCACCACGCTCTCGCTGAGCTGTTCGGCCTCGCTCACTGCTTGTTCGATACGCTCGCGTTGCAGCAGCCGCAGCAGCAATTCGCGTGGTCGTTTGGCGTCACGACAACGAGAGACAAACTCGTCATCGCTGAGCATGTCGCCTTCGATATCGAGCAGCGCGCCGTCAAAAACCTTGATCGCGTAAGCTTCGACGCCCTCCATGTACTGTTTGATCAACGCTGCGACGAACGTGCGATCAGAGCCCGAGAGCTTGCTCC
Organism: Myxococcales bacterium; assembly: GCA_031386385.1. GTDB lineage: Bacteria > Myxococcota_A > Polyangia > Polyangiales > JANNCG01. The sequence goes on along the minus strand of JANNCG010000915.1, from coordinate 2,945 downwards.
AAACGCCACGGACACAGCGGGCGTAGTTGCTGCTGTGTTCAGCGTCATAGCGGTAGCTGCTGACCAGCGTTGTGAGCGCAAACTCACGCGAATTTGCAGGCAGTGTTGGCTGTGCGAGCGCAGAAATCACTGCTGAAAATGCGCTCGTTGCCAGCTCTCGAAGCGCGCCCTCGTGGTCGTCGAAGCGTCTCGCTCGAGCAGCGATTGCACAAGCAACGGAGGCGAACCATTGCTGGCCGATGAAGTGATCTCCGCGCGCGATGCAAGCACGACCGTGAGCGACCAGGGTAGACAGCGAAGCTGCGATGGTGTTGGCCGCGTCGGGATCACCGGCGTGCGCGCGAAAAATCTCGCCTACCGATTTGCGTGGGTTTTCTCTGCTCACTTGCGGATCTTCGTCTTCGCCCATCGCCTCTAAAATCACCCGACGCATCGCTGGCTCAATCTCTGGAATCCTCTCACCCAGCTGCCGCATCGCTCGACAAAGGACCGAGTTGCCACCGCGATCGGCGCGCTCACAGAGGGTCTTAAAGGGCTCAATCTCTCGAAATAATCCTGGCTCTTTTGCCGCCAAGAGCAGCAGCGCAGCGCTGTGTTTGCAGCCCCCCGATTCACCCACAGGGCACGAGCACTCTGCCTCAATGAGAGCATCTCCAGCGCGGCGCGCACGCACGCGATACACCTCTGCGCCCGACCCTTCACAGCGTGCACAATACCAGTGCTCGTGAAGGTGCGTGTCAAACAGTGAACCCGCGCCGATGTAGAGCTCGCCTCGGTGAGTGGCCCTTACGCCCACACGCATCCGAACGTCTTGCTCGCTCCAAGGGGCGATCGCTTGTGCTGTTGCCGTCGATGTTGCTCTGTTCATGAATCAAAGATACCAGACTATTTTCAGAGCAACAAACGACTGTGGTCTTAATATGTCACGCCATGCGATTGGCACTTTTCTGAACGAACACAATCGTCCACAATCGGGCTTCATCCAGCGAACTGAAGCCCCGAAGATTATGACCATTTCAAGTAAGAGCGTTTTAAAACTTCCCGACGATTGGCAGGCTGCATTAGGCGCCGAGCTCTCAAAGCCCTACTTCGCAGAGCTTGAGACATTTGTGGCGCAAGAGCGGGCGAAGGGGCAGGTGTTTCCGCCGGAGGACGAGGTGTTTGCGGCGTTTTATGCCACCCCGTATGCGAGCGTGAAGGCCCTGTTGCTCGGACAAGATCCCTACCACGATGACGGTCAGGCGCATGGGCTGTGCTTTAGCGTCAAGCCTGGCGTGCGAAAGCCTCCGTCGTTGGCCAACATGTTCAAAGAGCTTGAGAGCGACCTTGGGTTGCCAAAAGCGAAGGGCGGAACGCTCACCCCCTGGGCCAGCCAAGGGCTGCTCATGCTCAACGCAGTGCTCACTGTGCGTGCGCATGAACCTGCATCTCATCAGGCAAAAGGCTGGGAGACCTTCACCGACGCGGTGATCGCTGCGGTGAGCGCAAAGACCACACCGGTGGTGTTTATTCTCTGGGGTGGCTACGCGAAAAAGAAGGCCAAGCTCATTGATAAAAAGCGCCACACTGTACTTGAGAGCGCCCATCCGTCCCCGTTGAGCGCCAATAGCGGATTTTTCGGCTCAAAGCCCTACTCAAAGATCAACGCCGCGCTTGAGAAGAACGGGCAAAAGCCCATCAACTGGGCGCTTTAAACCAATCCAAAGCCAACGTTTTGTCACTTGAATACGATCTTCGAGTGACACGTCTAGCGATTGTTATACTCTCCCGCACTCAAACCGCTCATCTAAGAACGAGATCCATGCAAAAGACACAAAAAATTCTCGCCGCTGTAGCGCTGACGACCGCCGTTGCAGCTCCTCACCTTGCTCCGGCCCAAGTTGCCGCTCCCACCGCCGCGCCGATTGTGATCTCAATGGCCACGTTGGCGCCTGCGGGCTCCACTTGGATGCGAAACTTTGAAGCCGCTAACCGCGAGCTGCGTCGCCGAACATCCAACCGCATCAGCGTCCGTTGGTTTGCTGGTGGCGTGCAGGGCGACGAGGCCGAGGTGATTCGCAAGATCCGCGCTGGGCGACTTGACGGCGCAGCGGTCACCGCAGTGGGCCTGGGGCAAATCCACCGTCCTATTTTGGCCTTTCAAATTCCAGGTCTTTTTGCGGGTACGGCAAACCTCGTTCGTGCTCGCGACGCGCTTCGACCGGACATTGATCGTGCGTTTACCACCGCTGGCTTCACGATGCTCGGGTTTGGAACCACAGGTGCACCGCGCTTGATGTCCAAGGTTGAGATTCATGTTCCGACTGATCTGCGCACGACACATCCGTGGCAGTGGAGCGATGACGTGATCCTTCCGCAGATTTATGCTGCCGCTGGCGCAACCGGCGTGCGCTTGCAGGTTCCAGAGGTGCTGAGCGCACTGCAGACCAACCGCGTGGACACGCTCATCTCATCGCCATTGGTTGCCAACTCACTTCAGTGGGCACCCCAGCTGCGCTTCATGGGCGATCGCTCAAACGCAACCTCGTTGGGCGCCTTGATTGTGAAGACCACCAAGGTTCAGTCTATCCCCGAGGCTGACCGCGCGATTATCGCTGAGGTGTTTCACCAGTTCGACGCGTTGTTGTCGGCCGCTGTGGCCCGTGATGACGAGCGTGCAGCGACAACGTTGGTGTCCCGCGGAATGACCGTGGTCACACTCGACGCAGCCCAGCGCGCACAGTGGACCGCGTTTTTCACCTCAGCTCGCCCTCGCTTCACCGGCGTTGTGGGCGATCAGGCTTGGATCAACCGCGTCGAAGCCGCAGGGCGCTAGACGCCAGCGTTCGCGCGTCAAAAATGAGGGTATGGATTCGGCCGATCCACTGTACCCAGCGCCGCAGCAGAGACAGCGGCGCACCAGCCTTCGCGAAGCGCTCAGGGCCCCATCGTCATTGGCATTCCTC
>JANNCG010000894.1:0-2766 GCA_031386385.1 Myxococcales bacterium | reverse complement strand
CGCGTCGCAGACGCACCGCTTCGCGCAAATGAGGCCACTACCTTAGACCTCGCTGTTTTGCGCTTCGAAGCAAACACTTACAATGCCCTCTCGATTGACATTCGTGCTTCGAGAATCAATTAGCTTTTCAATGGAAATTTCTGCGGCAAAAGCGCGACTCAGAGCGATGACATCCGAGCTTGACAAAGTACCCTTCAGCGAGTTTCACGTGTACGAGCGCGATGGCCGCAGCACACATGTCGTGCTCACGGCTGCGTTGCAAAAACGCGCCGTGAAAGAAGGCATTTGGGGCTCGCGTGAGCTGTGCGTGACGCTGAAAAATGCCGCCTACGGGTACAGCGAAGAGCGCTCACGAAGCGTTGGCGGCAAGGATGGGATCTTTCTAATGGATCGCACTTTTCGCCCCCGCAACGAGATGATGCGAAAGTTGTTTGATCGGTTTTTAGACAGCGACAATGGCCGAGCCCTAGAGGTCGCAGAAGCGCTCTCCGTCGCCCTCTCGACACTCGTTCCGGTGCGCCTGGTCTCGCACCATCTCCGCTTGCTTGGTGTGCTCGCGCGCAAACCGGCGGCCGATTGGCTTGTGTTGGTCGACTTTGATCGCTCGACTGATTGAGTCGTTTGTCCTGTAGACCGCTGTGTCGTAGGCGACAAAGGGCATATACTTTGGCAACAGATTGGCGCCACAGTGCGAGATGTCGTAGCACCCAAACAGTTGATCGCGAAAGAAGGCCAGTGATGCCCACGTTGTTACCTCTACGGACCGCTGCCAAAATGTCGGCTCAAATGCTTCTGCTTGCATTTTCACTCGCCCTCGGCGCGTGCGTGTTGCCTAAGATCACACGAACCGAAGACAGCGACGCGTCGCGAATGGATGTTTCTGGGGCAACAGACATTGGCGCAGAGATAGCGGTCTTCGACGTTGCGGCTGGGTGTCCTGACGGGATGCCACGATGCGGCTCGCAGCAGCGCTGTATCGACTTGCAAAACGACCCTCTCAACTGCGGAACTTGTGACAACGTCTGCTCATCCCGGGCTGACGCGATGCCGATCTGCCAACGTGGGATCTGTGAAGGTGACTGTCAGCCACCCACTGTGTTGTGCGGCCAGGACTGTGTCAATATCACCACATCGCTGGCCAATTGCGGTGGGTGCGGGCGCTCTTGCCTTGGTATGCCGGTGCCCACGAACGCCTCTGGGTCGTGCACGCCGATGGGCTGCAGTTTTGAGTGCGACGAAGGATATCAACGCGTTGGTGCGATCTGCGTGCCCGCTTGTCAAACTGTCCAATTGTGCGACCAAATGAACTGTGTTGTCGGGTCTGGCTGCGCAAGTGTCCAAATCATGGACGTCGCGATCGAGGACCTGAGCAACCTGAACAACTCGTGTACTGAAGCCGCGTATCTGAATCCTGGTGTGTACACTTGGCATGACTGCACGACAGCAGCCAATCGCTTGTGCCAGTCCCACGGTGCGACTTGGGGTTATGGACCGGTGACCCTGAACAACAGACGCGCCGAGATTGTTTGCGTCGCGGCTCCGTTGACGACGACCAATGTGCCAGAGGCGACCCTCACGGCACTTGACGGGGCATGCAGTACCGTTGCTGCGGACAACCTGGGCTGCGCGCGAGCGAGCGCACGGCACTGCGCGGCGATGACCCCGGGCAACTCTGGCTGGGGACCCCTTGAAGTGATCACTCCTGGGCCGAGCGGGCGGTTTGTCATCGGGTGCATCCCTCCGTCGGTTGGCACGGTGACACACTTCACCGCGGCTGAGCTTGCCACCATCGGGGGGCCTCGAGCCTGTCGACCTGGGGTTGTCGGATCGCCGGCGCGGTCCGTAACTTGTGATCAATCGGTGCATCAATTGTGCGCAAGGGTCCCGGACTTTATCGCGGGCGTTGGACCGATCAGCGGCAGCGAAGCTACGGGATACGATGTCCTCTGTCTTCGCGACGTGCTCCGGCCACGATAGCCAGATCGCGCGACACCTTCGAATGAGATCATCGGGGGTCGGCCCTTTGTCCGTGGCCGCTCGGGACGCGGGACACAAGCAGAGCTGAGCGGGGTAGCCATTTCGACCAGCCGAGCCAGCTTCCCTGAGCGCCCGAACGGTGCGCGCCCCCTCGCCTGCGACGAAGCCACACACTCGCTCTGCGCCGGCCGAGCTGGGTTTGACTCCGGCGTTGGACCTCTGCTCGGTTCGATCGCTGGCGGTGGGAAGCGGCTTTGGCTGCCATCCGTTCTGATAGGACCGTAGCACTGCCGGCAGTGGCGTGTTACAGAGCCGTGCAATTGCTATGGCCGACACAATCACAACACGCACAAAAGATTTCGCTCAATGGTACCAAGACGTCATTCGCCAAGGAGACCTCGCAGAGAACGCAGAGGTGGTCCGCGGATGCATGGTGATCAAGCCTCACGGGTACGCCATTTGGGAGAAAATCCAGGCAGATCTCGACCGTCGCTTCAAAGCTACAGGCCATAAAAACGCCTACTTTCCGCTGTTGATTCCCAAGAGTTTTTTGGCAAAAGAAGCGCAGCACGTCGAGGGCTTCGCGATGGAGTGTGCTGTCGTCACCCACTCGGGCCTGCGCGCGGTCAAAGACGAGCAGGGCAAAACGACTATCGAGGTACGAAACAAGCTCGAAGAAGAGTACGTGATTCGTCCCACCAGCGAGACGATCATCGGGCACTTTTTTGCCAAATGGATCCAGAGCTACCGAGATCTGCCGCTGCTGATTAACCAGTGGGCCAACGTGGT
>JANNCG010000888.1:0-1779 GCA_031386385.1 Myxococcales bacterium | reverse complement strand
CCACCACACAAACCTGCTCGCGACAAAGGTTGATCAGCTCCCAGACGGGTGGCTTGGCAAGCTCCACGCGCTGCATAAAGGGCTCGCCTTCGTCTTTGGCCGGGACGATCATCGACAACTTCGGCGCTGGCGTCGGCAGAGCGTTCTTTGGAAGCGCAGAGACCACGGTAATTGCCGAGCGAATCTTCAGCGCTAGCCAGACTTGGGCCCAGGCCGCGACGCACAGAGCGCACAGCACCGAGAGCAACGCGATCGTAGAAGGATGCATAGTGGACTGCTCCGTCGCGCCCAGTGGGTCGGCGACCTCCGACGGTATCACACCCTGAAATCACGCGCGGCGTGCGACGCAAATCTCGTCGAGTGTGCGATCATCGCAGACGCAAAGGTTAATCGATTGACGTACCGAGACAAGACCGAGGCAGATAGGGCAAAAATTGTCGCTCTTGAGCAGTTATTGGCTGAAAAAGAGCAGGCCATTGTCACCCTTCGCCAGGAGATCGCTCCGGCGGCCACGTTGACTGTGCTTAACCGCAAGCGGTCTCTCCGACGACGAGGGGGCGCCATGGTGGTGGTCTCGATGGCGGTGCTTCTGCTGTGCGTTGGCCTGGCGGCAGTCGTTGGTTTTCCGGGCTATGCAGAGACGTGGTTGGCTATTGCAAGTGGTGTGACAGGCACGCTCGCGCTTGTGGGCTGGCTCATTGCCCTCGGCGGAATGTTGCATGTGGCGCCGCTTGGACACGTCTTGGTGCTGCGGACCTTTCGTGGCGTTCGGGTGATTGAAGCGGGGAAGCTCACCGTTGTGTTTCCGATGATGGACGTGAGAATGCTCGCTGCTGCACCTCGGACCTTGGTGAGCGAGCACACGCTGAAGACCTATGATGGAGTGCCGATCCGCGTGAAGCTTTCACTCGCGATCAAACTGGTTGAGACCCAGGTGGGGGTTCTGCGCTATGCCGAGCGCTTTGGTCCGGCGGACGAAAACGTGGGGGTGGACGCGTACATATTAGAGAAAGCGTCTGTTGTTTTGCAGGACATTGCGACGGATAACCGCCAACAAGAGTGGCAGCGTGAGCGCGAGCAAATCGAAGACAAATTCGTCTCGATCCTGCATGATTACACCGAGCGCAGCGGCATCGCTGTTCACGAGTGCACGCTGAGCGTTTTGTAGAGCGGCCCCCCGGCAACTCTACCCCATGCGCGGAGTCAGTTCGGTTAGAACTGAATGCCCTGAATATTGCCGCGGATATCTCCGCCGCCGTTGGCCATGTTGTGAATGTTCACGTAAAGCCCACCGCTCAGCAACGCGGGTTGGTTCGCGGCGGGGATCATGACCGATCCGCTGATGGGAGAGCCGAAGGATGGGAGCGCCACAACGACTCCACCGTTCATCCCTCGAGCGCCAGCGTGGATGTGCGCAGCAGTTGCTTGCGCGACGTTGTGGTCGAGAGAGATCGACATCGCGCCGGTCATCGCGTTGTAGTTGCCGATGCCGAAGCCCGTTGCGGTGCTTGCGGTGGGAGGTACCTCTTGCGCTCCGGTGAGCGTGAAGACCATATTTGCTGGGACAATTTGCCCACGGATTTCGCCGCCAGCGTTTGCCATCGAGTGGATGTTGATATACAGCCCGCCGCTGTTGAATGCGCCAACATTGGCCTCAGGGATGGTCAACGAGCCCATCATCGGTGACGCGAACATAGGTCCCGGAAACGCGACTGCCACGCCGCCGCTCATACCCGCGGCGCCAATGTGAATATGGGCGGCCGTTGGGTTGGCGACGTT
>JANNCG010000906.1:0-4568 GCA_031386385.1 Myxococcales bacterium | reverse complement strand
GACTCGGTCAACCCAAGCCGCTGCGTTGCGCTGAACGATCGCTCCACGGCCCGTATCACCACCACCCGCCATACCCATCAAACCGCCAACGACGACCGCCTCACCACCCATGGCGCCAGAGACTGCAGCGAAAGTCTCATCGCGTGCAGTCGTATTGAAACGCATCCCATTGTACGTCTTGAGCGTTGTCACGCCCACCACGTAGAGGTCCGAAGCGCTGTTGCCCCAAACGCCGCGAAATGAGAGGTCCGACGCAGAAGCGATAGGAGCAAAAGCTCCAGTGATTCGCGTGATACCAGTGACCGCGCCGTCACCGTTGCCCCCGTCCGTGTTGGTGGGTCCTCCGCCACAATGAGCAGCCAAACAACACAGCGCAACAAGCGCGGTGCGGCGGGCAAGCATCAGTGAGGGTTCTGTTGGACGAGGAGTTTTATGGATAAGTTGAGTGTTCATCGGTGCGGCTACTTTCAGTTTGTTCTTCCGGTGATTGCATCGAGCGCAATTTGCGCGCTGGCAGCGAGGACATACGCTTCAAGGACGTCTTTTCGGGTGGTCTGCACGCCACGTCGCACACGTTGTGCACAGGCACGAACGCGAGCATAACGTTCAGCAGATATACCAAGGCTCCAAGCGGCGGATTCGTGCATCCCCTCTGCGCGACCGAGCACACGGAGGGTTCGGTCAAGCACGCGCACTAGCAACGCTTCGAGCAACAATAGTGAACGCGCGTGGAGCCCCTCTTCAATCGCATCTTCGATTGTGCGAACGGCCTCATGCTCGTCGGTGTCAAACAACGGCGCCAACGATGAAGCCTTGCGAGACGTCCTCGGCTCCGAGACTTCTTTCGCCAAGGCGCTCTCAATGGATGGTGCGCTCAACCGATTCAAGCTCACCACGCTGGGCACGGCACTTGGCGCGGGGATCACGGTGCGCCCACTGTCCACTGTCTCAATCGCTGAAGCGAGCGCCAGGTCAATCCCCGAGGTCGGCGGAACCACCGTCGGCGCTCCCTGCTCTCTTGACCCAGGACCCGCCACAATGTGGGCGGGCTCGACACTCAACGCGGGTGTATCTGCTTGGACGCTTGAAAGCCGTTGAGCGACGGTGCCATCGTGGGGCACCACTACATCCGGCGGCAGAACCCGACGGCGAACCAAGTCTGCAAGTCCCAGTCGAACAATGGCATCGAGAGGCTCAAACACCCCTTCGCCCCGCGTTGCGCTTGTCGCGACAGACGGAAACTTTTTGGGATTGAGCGCCCGATCAAGCTCTTCGATCGACAGGATGTCATCGAGGTCACGCTTGTTGTAGCTAAACACCAACGGAATATCATCGAGTCCCTTGCCCAACTCTCGAAGATTATCCCGCAAATTATCTAGCGCTTCGACATTTGCATCCAACCGAGCGACCTGCGAATCAGCGACAAAGATCACGCCATCGGCCCCTGTGAGCACCAGCTTTCGCGTGGCGTTAAAATACACCTGGCCCGGCACCGTGAAGAGCTGCAGCCGCATCTGAACGTCGCCAACGCTGGGCAACCGCACGGGAAGAAAATCGAAATAGAGTGTTCGATCCACGGGTGTCGCGAGCGAGATCATTCGTCCACGATGTTCAGGACGAACCGCTGCGTGAAGAGCTTTGAGAGAACTGGTCTTGCCCCCGAGACCTGGCCCGTAATAAACGAGTTTGAGGACCAATTCACGGGTGGCTGAGGAGAAAGATGCCACGGATCGAAGCTAGCACCACTCGGGACTTGTGTGTGTATTTCTTCGTGCCTCGCCGTCATCGTATGCGGGCTCTAAAAGTGCAGAATCCAAAGCCATGGGTCCCGCTCGCCTGGGTGACCTTACGGCACAGCCTGTGGAGAATTCACCGAGAGACCTTAGTGCATAACTATGTATTCGCCCACACGTTCAATCGCAACTAACCGCCCTTGCGCAACGCGAGTCGTGCCTTGGCAAAACGCGCGGTGATCCCGACCAATCCAGGCTCCGTAGAAATTTGCTCAAGGACCTTTTGCGCAGCCTCGACCGAGCCAACCAAACCAAAGCCAACCTTGGCCGCGCACCGATCGACTGCGGCCCGCGCCGCTGCAGAGCCAACGGCATGCGCGAGCAAAGCACTGATCTCTAGGCGAGTGACCACGGTCCCACTCTCCACGGCCAGCGGAGTGGCACCTGCTTCTGCGCGAACAAATGAAGGGTACTCGGCACTCGCACGGGACTTCAACGTGCTCGCGGCGCGACGTGCGGCCACGCTCGTGAGTCCGCCCACCGTGTTGAGTGACGTGAGAACTCGCTGCGCGTCCTCTTCAGAGATGGGACCGCTGCGAAGACCCAAAAGCTTGATGGCGTTTTCGACAGCTAACTTCGCTCGATCCAATCCAATTGCAGGTGCAAGCAGCGCGGCGAGTGCTGTGGGGTCCATCACCCGAGGGGGAGCTTTGATTGCGTCAGCCAACGTCATCCTCCGGAAAAGCCAGCACCACACTGGTGGTGTTGTGAAATCCGCTCAGATCGCCTTCATCCAACGCGATTTCGCCGTAAGTCTCGAAGCCTGCAAGAGGAGCGCCGCCAAGCTCTCCGCTCATTTTCGCGATCGCCTCGTTGAACCGGTCACCGAGGATCAAATTGCGACAGATACAATCGAACACCACCGCACCCGCGACGCGCCCATCGACAACCTGCGAGCGAGCTTGCTGTGCCGCCATCCCCGCACTCTCCACTTGACGCTCGGCGGTGCTTTCGGTCAAACGAATGCTCGAACCTTCTGGAATTTCACCAGCAAATAGAATGCTATCGCCGACCAGTGCAAGCGGGGCTCGCACCTTAATTTCATCTCCGACATCCAACGCGGCTTCAAATCGGAGAAGCAACGCGCCTACGCCATCACCACTCACGGTATCCACGTTGATTCCTGCAGCGGAGGCAAAGGGCCGTACGAGCTCTTTCCAGGCAGGCCACGCGGGCTTTCCGTCGATTTGCTTCACGACCGATCCTTCAGCCTCAGTCACGGTGACTGCCGTTGAGCAAGCGCGATGACCGTGTCGAATTCCAATCCCAAGTGGTGTCCGCGAATGCACAAGCGCGACGACCAAAGAGTCCCCTGCGATGGTTCCATTGAGGCCCACGTGAGTGGCCTTCAATTGCAGATCGTCGCCCGCCGCACCGCCGGCGATACGAGCGTTCTCACCAAGCTTCGTCGCGAGCAAAAGCGTCACGTCCTCAGCGTGCCCAGCCAACGGATCGAGCATTAAAATAGCAGTGCAAAATGGATAATTCTCGACAGCTAGTGGCAACCCCTCCAGAGCTCGATCAAGCGCTCCCTCAGGATCTTTCGCGAGCCCGCCTCCCATCCCAGCGTATGTCTTAAAATCGCCGCTGATCGCGATCGCAGCAACGGCGCCTTTGTGGTCGCCTCTCTCAGTAAACTCCCCCGCGGTCGAAGCGCTCAACACGCAAGTGTTCGAGAACTTTTTGGCCAACGGCGAGAGCAGCTCACCGAGAGGCTGTTTGGTGGACGCAAAGACAAACAACAGTGTCGGGCCTGAAGCGTCAAACGCAGCGCTGATATTTTCACTCAGCGTTTGCGCACAATCAGAGGCTGTCCCAGAAACTGAGAAACTCACAGATCGAGCGGTCATTAGGGTCTTTCGTTGAAGCGAGACGGTCCCAGACTTTTGACAAAGTAACAAATTCCGCGCTGAGCAGAAAGCATTGTGGGACAGAATCCGTCTTGAAATCGATATTCAACATCGTTATTATCTGTCTCGTTGCTCCTTTTCGTTGAGTTTTCGAGTCTTCAACCAAGCTACCCCACCACAAAACACCCAACACCATGTACGTGTGCATCTGCCGAGTGGTCACTCAAACGCGAATCCGTGCTGCAATTGCTGCAGGCGCTGTCACCGTGGACGAAGTCGAGGTCGCCTGCGGCGCGGGCGGCGATTGTGGGTCCTGCCGTGAGCAAATTCAGCAGCTGATTGACGGGCAAGAGTGCGACGCCACAAGCTGTTTAGGCTGCCCAAAAGCCCACCACTCGATCTCTACCGCCGCATAACCGAACACAGGGGGATTGAAGCCCGCTACGTCGCCGTGCAGACGAGAGGCATGCGCGAGCGCATAGGAAAATACGCTGACCGCGAGTACACTCTGCGGGTTTGATGAAGACCCCACAAGTCGTGCTTGACGCACTCAACCAAGTTCTTACTCTGCAACTGACTGCAATTAATCAGTATTTTCTCAGCGCAAAGATGCACAAGCATCGAGGATTTGAGCGGCTTGAGAGGGCACTATACAAGCAATCGATCCAAGCGATGCGCCACGCCGAAGCGGTGATTGAGCGAGTTTTGTACCTCGAAGGGCTCCCTAATCTACAGCGGTTGGGCAAAATCTCGGTCGCTGAGTCTTCCGGTGCGCAGTTGGGGTTTGATCAACAGCTACAAACTGAACTATGCGCTGCGCTCGAAGGGCTCTCTGCACTGAGCGCCCAACACAACGACAACGGAACCTTCGCTCTCGTTGAGCCCATGCTCACGAAGGACCAAGCCTTTCTCGAATGGCTCGAAG
>JANNCG010000840.1:0-5187 GCA_031386385.1 Myxococcales bacterium | reverse complement strand
CACGGCACGAGCTGCTAGCAACGCGCCGGCAGGCACGGAGATTCGATAGTACGAAACGTTTCCAGCATAGGCAGGCTGACAAATCGCGCTGAGGGGCTGAGTCCCGAACAATACCTGGGCTTGATACATCCCCGCGCCAGGCAGCACTGTCGGCATTGCGCAACTTGCATTCATCGGCTGCGGAACGATGGATGTTCGGACATCGAACGTTCCCAGCAACTCGGCGGAGGTTGAGCCCACATCCACAACGATGTCCATTGGACCCCCTGACGAATTCGTTAAGCCCTGAGCGATTTCCATACCATTGCGAAATGCCGAGGTCCATTCGAGACACATTCCTGCAGCACATCCTTGCTGAAATTTCATCGTCGGGGTCCACGGCACTGCGCCTCGTGGCGTGACTCGAACGACAAGGGATGAACCATCGGGCACGTTGGTGACATAGTGAAGCACGTTGCTACCAGCACCAAAGCAACGAGGCCGATCAACGGCTCCGTTCAAGTCCTGCATCGTGAGTGTTTGTCCGTCACGGAGAACCGTGGGGCTCGCACAAGAAGCGTTTTGTGCAAGTGGGTAGCTCTGAGCTTCGATTGAAAATCTTCCACTCTCTCCAGGAAAGCTCGACACAGCAACGATGAAATCCATTGGATTCGCATCACTGTGAACGTACTGCATGACACGGTTTGCACCGGGAGCCATGGTATCGGCAAAAGCCAAACAGCTCCCGGCACCACATGCTGAAAACAGTCGAAGAATCGGGGTCCAAACGGGGCCAGGTGCTGCGCGTGCGGAGACTAATAACCGCGAATTCGCGGGAACCGTCACACGATAGTAAAGCGATGGTCCGTTCGTAAACGGCACGCACGTCGCACTCAAATCGTCCACGCCTCGAACGATTTGCTCGTCAGTAATTGCTGGGCCGCCGAGCGGGATCCTCGTTGCGTTCGCGCACGACGCGTTGGCGGCAGGAGGCAAAAACTCCGCCTCTAGATCAAAGGTCCCCTGTGGTTCGCGGGCGATCGTATTGCTGACGGCGATGACAACCGGGAGAGGACCCGCCGATGTGTTGCTGTAGAACTGCTCAGCGCGTTGGTAGTCTTGAGACAGGCAACGTACTGCGCCGCATGAAGGGAGGATTCGGACCGTTGCATTCCACATCACTGGCCCCGTCGGCGTCGCGCGCACACGCAATGCCGTCTGCGGTGGAATCGTTGCAGTGTAATATAACACATTGCCTCCCTCCCGTTGACATCCCGTCGGTGGTTCAAGCGCAACCGCGAGATCCTGTGCACGCAGCAGCGAGCCATTCACTAGGTTCGGTGCTGTAGCGCAGCGACTTGCAGGGAGGATCGGGGGTGTTCGCACGACCAAATCAATCGTGCCCGTGGGCATTGCGCTGTTGCTGCTTACTGCAAGAATGTAGCTCTGCGCCATGGGAGATTCGTTTGGAAAGGTCAGACGCTCGGGTCTCATCACAAAATCACGGTTAGCGCTCGCAACGCAAGAGGCGGCTCCGCAGGCAGAAAGCAGACGAACCGTTACGTCAAAAAAATCTGACGGCGTCGCGATCGCTTCAAGTGAGGAGTGTGCAGGCACCGTTACGCGATAGTAGAGCGTTGGTCCACGCGCTTCTGGCACGCATAGCCCGGACAGATCATTGACTCCACTCATAATATTCTGCGCCAGCAGCGGAACGCCGGGAGTCACAGCCACAGCGGTGGCACAACTCGCATTCGGGGGTGGAGGCGTCAGATCGAAATCCAAGTTCACTCGGCCGTTTCCACTGATGGCTGCAAGTCCAAGGATCACATTCACGGGCGCGTCGCTACGATTTGTATAGGTGAGAATCGAGGGAAGAATGAGGTTTCCACTGGCTTGAGTAAGGCATCTCATTGCGCCGCATTGGTCGAACAATCGCAAAGCGGTGTGGGTCGACGGCATACCAACTGGCGTCGCCATCGCTCGCATTGAGTGACGTGGTGGAATCGTCGCAACATAGTACAACTCATAGCCCATTCCATTGCCGCCAAAACAGGGGACGACAACGCGGTTAGCCGCCGCCATGTCAATGTTTGTGAGTCGATCACCAGATTGCAGCGTACGTGCCGTTTCGCAGGTGAGATTTGGGGGAGAAGCGATCAGATCGACCCCCAGGTTAAACCTCCCGTTCGAGGCGAATTGACCAACGCCAGCGACGGATACAATCAACGTACGTACGTTATTGCTTTCGTTTAATACGATCAGCGAAATTGGCTCTGATCGACCGTTTGTGCTTCCGCTGCTTTCACAAGCCCCGTCCCCACAGCTGCGTTGTATCCGCATCGTGAGCGAGAGTGGATTTGGATCAACGGGTGTGAGGGTGACGCGAACCCGCGTGGTTGCGGGGACACTCACCGAGTAGTAGAGCACGCGAGCGCCGTTACTCATTCCTGCACAGAGAGCCCCATCCGCCATCGTGCCCTGAGCAACGTCTTCACGAACCAAGCGCTCGCCGTCCGTGACCGTTCTGGGCGAAGCACAGTTCGCGTTGGGTGCGAGTGAGAAGAATTGAACTCCCAGCGAAAATCGAGCTCCGGCGCGCGTTCCTATGGACGTTGCGCTCAAGATGTAGGTTTGCGCAACGTTGTTATTGTTCTCCAGTGTTAGCTCGGCAATGCCGTTTACGCCCCGGTCCACTGAAGTCACAAGGCATCGCAAATTGTCGCAGTTCTCATGGGCACGGAGCGATGGTCGCCCTGGCGAACCCGCGGTTGGCGTTGCGCTGATGATCGCTCGGGTGTTCGCCGGGACAGCCACGCGGTAGTACAGCACCGAGCTCCCTGCAGAATCGCAGAGGATTTGCGTATCGGTTCCAAGCGATGTGTCCTGCGCAACTGCAGGACGATCGGGGGCGATTTCGAGAGCAGATCGACAACTTGCGTGCGCTGGTGGAACAAAGGAACGAAAACGCAAATTGACCGTCGGCGTGCTCTGTGGAAACAATGAATCCACGAGCACAAAATACTCGCCTGGCTCAAGGATCATATCCACCCGCGCACCGTTAGCCCCGACACGGTCAAAGTTGCACGCCACTTCGCTCGCTGGAATTTCGCAGCTTCGTCGGATACTCAGCACGAGTGGCAAAAACGAGTTTGTTGATGCCTCCAGCGAGACCGCGACACGTTCGCGAATCGAGAGAGGAACAATCGCTTCGCTTCCAACTGCAGGCAGAGCGCACGCGTAGCCATTGATCGCGCTCGCGCCCGTGAGTCGAATCTGTCGACTCTCTGACGGGAGCATGAGCGGAGCTTCCCGTCTGATTTCGCACACTCCGAGTGGCCCTGAATAGCTCGCATCACCTCCGTCGCCATCAACAGGACGCGAAGTGTCTACCCCGCAATGTACCAAACATAGAACCATTGCAATGAGAACAGCCAATTGAGCGCTAACACGCGCGGCCCAACTCGGACCTCGCAGCATCACCAAATTCATCGGTTTACAGACCCTCTCTCGTTCTAACCCACTATGCATAGCACAGAGGCGCGAGAACGGTTTCAAAAGTGCAATTTGGGGCCGTTCAAATGGTAGGGCTAGCGCCTGGAGAAATTCAGGGAATGAGCCCCGTTCGAATGCTCACCTTACATCGTGAGATCCCCTGCGATTTATGCGGCAACTGCTGGGGATGCGTCAGATCCAAACTCCCTCGACTTTCGATTGCCTCCGCCGTCCATTACGCAACACAGTTCCCCATGCAGACGCGCGAAATAGAGAACCCGGACGAGAGCTATCTCGACTGTGATGTGTTGTTGGTTGGTGCTGGAATCATGAGCGCCGCCGAGCGCGCATTGAGACTTGACGAAATACCGCTCGCAGTTCACAAAACTTCGCGATGTCCGAACTCGAAGACATTCGAGCTGAGCTTGCACAGTTGCGTGCAGAAAACGCGGTGTTTCGCGAGCGGCTCGAGAAGACCGAACAGCAAGTAAGCGGGCTGAGAACGTTAGCCAAAAACTTGCTGGCGATCGCCATGGCGGAGGCTGGGAAAAATCGTCGTCGCAAGAGTCAAACACGTCCGCTACCGATGTCTGACTTTCCTCGCGCGCTGCAAAGTCTTTTGA
Organism: Myxococcales bacterium; assembly: GCA_031386385.1. Lineage (GTDB taxonomy): Bacteria > Myxococcota_A > Polyangia > Polyangiales > JANNCG01. The sequence continues at coordinate 1,090 of JANNCG010000840.1, read as the reverse complement.
CCGAAGAAGCGCAGGTATTGCTGCAACCGCCCGCCTGAGGTCGGGGAAGATTTTAGCGCTGTATCTGAACGAGGAACACCCCGCGCGGACGACAAGACATCCGCGCAAGTGCCTTCGCGAAGCGCTCAGGAGTCCCATCGTCATTGGCATTCCTCAGGGGTCGTGCGAGATGCTCGTGCGGTACTACAACGTTCAGTCGATCAATCGAACTTCACCTGTGAATAGCCCCGAGCGACTCTACTTCAAACTCTCGCCTTCGCTGCAATCACACAGCATCTCCCACAAACCCTGAGGAATGCCAATGACGATGGGGCCCCTGAGCGCTCCGCGAAGGCACTGCGCGGAGGCTAAGTCCTCAGCGCCTACGGCACCGCCTCTTAAGACGCACTCAAACATCCCCTTTTTTCTTCTAGCGGGCGGTACTAGCAAAAGGGATTCGATCGCTGGCCGTCGTCGCGACGCTCAATTGCTTGTATGACGGACGCGATGGACAACCGGTTGACGAGCGCTGCGAGCTGGACGCTCGCGTTATGTGGCGTGCTGCTTTTGTCGTGTGATGACCCGCCCGACATCCACGTGCACATTCAGTCCGCGATTGCGGGACCGCACGAATACGTTGCTTGGCGCTTGTGGCACCACCGACGGTTACGGCCAGCCTTTCGCGCACGTGCACAGTACTCAGCGAACAGGGCTCCAGGAGGGTTTAGCCTCTTGTTGCCTGAGCAGGAAACACCCACTGTGTTTCGGATTTTTCCACTTGCCGCGCCCACGCAAAACCAACTGTTTTCGCTTCGAGTGGATCGATACTTAGTGCCCTACACGCCGAACCGGCCGGCACAGTCGATCGTGGTGTTGCTCGAATATAGCGCTAAAAAACACCTGCGTTTTGATGTGCGATTTGAGCGGCATCCTTGCGATCGAGGCGAGCTCGTTTGCAACCCGTACCGTGGTGTCTCGACGCGAGTTGAGGATCCATGCTCCAACGTATTTATCCCCCGTGATTGCCGACGAATAACACCGGAAGAGAGCCAGCAGGCAAACGGCAACACGGTGCCGGCGCGTGGCGATTTTGACGAGGGCGACGGCGACG
>JANNCG010000900.1:0-2279 GCA_031386385.1 Myxococcales bacterium | reverse complement strand
GTCAGCGTCGAGCCAATCGGGCAGCGCGTCTGCGGTCCCCTCACCCATGGGCACCACGCGATCGGTGTTGCGCGGGTTCATGTATCCGCCCGCACCGAGCTCTTGCGCCGTAGGGACACCGTCTCCGTCGTCGTCAGGATCGAGGTAGTTCGGACGCCCATCGCCATCCGCGTCGTTGGATCCGTCGGCACAGTCCGGGACCCCGTCCATGTCTTGATCCGTGGCGCATGAAAGCGTCAAGGGCACCACAACGGTATAGTTTGTAGGTTGTCCCGCGCGCCCGCCGTTGACGTTGCCCACGTTGACGTCATCACCCGTCGCGACCGCGACTTGCATCGACAGGCCTGCGGTGTACGAAGTCCCGTAGTCAATCAACACACGAAAATCATCGGTGAACGGCGTGACGTTAAAATTAGTACGTACCCGCACGGTCGTTGTGCCATCGGGGTTGTTCGTGATGACCAACGTGTCCACCGCTGGGGCCTCAACACCAGGCGCGCTTGCGGTGTAGTTAATGGCAGGCTGCAGCCCCCACGTCGCGTTGGTCGCCGTGAGATTCGCGTCTGCAAAGACCACGCCGATGACCGTGATTCCCATGGGAAAAGTCACGGTGAAAGCGGTGTCCGGATCACGCGTGTTGTCCGTCACAGGACCAGAGCGAATGTAGATGGATTCTGCGAAGAGACCATCGCGCAAGGTGTTGCCTGGGACAAGCGCCACACCGGAGCCGGTCATGTTAGGCGCGGCCAGCGTGAAGTTGCGCTCACGCACGATCGAGATCTCTCCGCGAACGGTTGGGCCGCCGTTGGTGCTCGCGGGCATCAGCCCAGCGGGGCCGGCAAAGATTTGCGTGTCTTGCAGTGGCGCGCTCTGCGCCCACACTGTGGTCGATGCGCTGATCGTTGCTACGCACAATGAAAAGCGCAGCAGTCCCCTCCGAGCTATGAATCGCATGTAAGCATTCTCCTAATGAATAACGGTTGGCGAGCCAACGGACGACGGATCGAGAGTTGACGCGCTAGAGTCGTCATTGTCTCAGATTTTGGCGAAAGTGAACAAAGATCCGCCGATCAATCTCGCGCAAACCGGGTTCGATCTCGCGTTGACAGCCGATCAATCTCGCTCGCTAAGAGCGCTTGGTTTTCTTCTTGGACGGAGCATCGTTCATCGCCAACAACGCCCGGGCAAAGTCTTCAATCGCGTAGGCTGGAACAGCTCCAAATGAGTACATCCCGTCGCGGTACTGCACTTTCACCGGGCCTAGCGCGTCACCGCGCATCACGCGACGAACCGAGTCGACCTCTTTGCTCTCGTGGTTGGCAGGCTTGTCGCCAGCGTGCATGGCCACTCGTCTGGCCGCACGGATCTCGTCGAGCGTGGCATCAAGGGCGCTTTTTGCTGCGCCCTTCGCGGCACCCGCTGCAACCACAGGGACACGCACTTTCTTCCAGTCCACGGACTTGGGGAGCGTCCCGTCTTTGCTTTGCGCTCGCATCAGTGAGAGCAGAAGCGCCAAGCGCGTGGGCGTGTAGAGAGCTTCTTCGTCCGGTGACGCGAGCTTCGCGACGTTCATCCAATCGCGAAGCATGCGCACGTCTTCGTGTAAGAACTCCGCAGCAAACGTCTGTAGGTCAGCGTAGCCGCCAGCGAGGTATAGCGGTGGGTTGTGCTCTGCAACCTCAGCGACCGCTTCGTACTTTCGATCCCACTCGCGCATGTTTGAGCGGGATGCTTCGAGGATGATTTGCTTTTGCTTTTCCCACGCGGACTTGAGGGCTTTGTTCACGGGGACCAGGACGGAAACGTTATCGTCGTCGTCGGACTTTGTGGGCGTACGCTTCGGGGCGGGGGTCGGTTTGGGAGCGACGGCTTTGCGGCGCTTTGGGACGGCCATAGTGAATGAATTGTACCTACCGCGAAAGTAGGGACGTCAAGTGGTTTGCAATGGGTGATCGAGAAATCGTAGGTGCGTACGGGAGGCGCTTTCAGAACCTCGCATCTCGCGGCAAACGCCCATATTCACGACCAACCTCACTCACTCGCGTGTGAAGCCAATCACACCGGAATATGCGAGCCCGTCGTTCACGACATCGTTGATGATCGCTCGATTCAGCCCGTAAAGCTGCAATCCTGGATTCGCGGGTGCGCCCAACACCGCCCACATCGCGGGTGAAATGACAAACTCTCCAGCAGCACGCGGCAAAACGCAGTCGATGATCCGGTGGTCTGGCACGTTCAGCGAATCGTTGATGCGAATAAGCACCTGACCCGATGGCTCA
>JANNCG010000748.1:0-3155 GCA_031386385.1 Myxococcales bacterium | reverse complement strand
CAACTGTGACGGCAACCTGGCGAACGGATGCGAGATCGACACGGACAATTCTTCGACCAACTGTGGCGCGTGTGGCAACCGATGTGGTTCACCGCCAAACGGCGTTGCAGCGTGCGCGTTTGGCGTCTGCGCAGTGGGTGGATGCAACCCTGGGTTTGGCAACTGCGATGGCAACGTGGGCAACGGATGTGAGACCAGCACCTCCAGCTCGCTGATCAATTGCGGCGCATGCAACAACGTATGTCCCGCTCCTGCGAACGGCTCGGCCGCATGCGTAGGTGGTGTCTGCGGCGTGGGTATGTGCAGTCCTGGGTTTGGTAACTGTGATTTTAACTCTGGAAACGGCTGTGAAAGTGACACGACAAGCTCAGTGACAAACTGCGGCGCTTGCGGCAACGTGTGTCCCGCACCACCGAACGTAGCGGCTCTGTGCTTAGGCGGAGTGTGCGGTATTGGCGCATGCAATCCTGGGTCGGGTAACTGCGACGGCAACCTCGGCAATGGGTGCGAGAGCAATATCTTCGCGTCTCCGATCCACTGTGGCGCGTGCGGACGAGTGTGTCCTGCGGCTCCAAACGCGACGGCTTCATGCGCAGCGGGTGTCTGTGGCGTCGGCCCATGCGTGCTGGGTTTTGGCAACTGCGATGGCAATGTGGCCAACGGATGCGAGACCAGCACCGACAGCGCTTTGAACAACTGCGGCGCTTGTGGCAACGTGTGTCCGGCGCCTCCAAACGGATCGGCTTCGTGTATCGCAGGCGTTTGTGGGATCCGCGCGTGCGGTCCGGGGTTTGCCAACTGCGACGGCAATGTTGCTAACGGCTGTGAAACGAGCACCCTCAACTCGGTGGCAAACTGCGGTGCGTGCGGAAACGTCTGTCCCGCACCTCCGAATGTAGCGGCTGTGTGCGTACTTGGTGCCTGCGGATTTGGCGCATGTAGTCCGGGATTTGGCAACTGCGACGGAAACATGGCCAACGGTTGTGAAACCAATACGACCAACTCGGCGATGCACTGCGGTGCGTGCGGCAACGCGTGCGCAATGGGCTTGTCCTGCGCGGGTGGAGTGTGCACGCCGGATCCTACGTTTCGCGTCACGTCGCTCGGCACGATGGGGTGTGTTCAATCGGAAGCGGTAGACAATCCCTTCAGGGACGCTGGCGATCAACGTGGGGTCTTGGTCGTAACAGCAACAACTGTCCTCTACACGGGCGACGTTTCGACCGTGTGGCTGCCTAACGACACGCTTAACTCGATCACTTCGGTGCGTCTGGTCCACGACGCGTTGGTGTCTGACATTCGCTCGGGGACTGCATATTTTCTCGCCAATGCAATGGGCATGGAGGCGCTCGGAGCTGAGATACCCGTGACACAACTGATTGAACTGACACCAGAAGGCATTCCGGTTGTGCCGCAACGAGCAATCCAACTGTCCGTCGGAATTCCACTAGCAGGGAACGTAAGCTTCTTCTCGGGCTACGGGCGCATCGTGATTTGGACCAGTTCCGGTGGTGGTGGGTGGTATCAGATCGCAATGCCGTCGGGTGTGGTGACGAGGCTGGCGAGCGTGGTGGGTCCGATCAGCCCATTCAACTGTGAGAGTTGGTCAAGCTCTGGGATCGCTGAATTCTTCAATGGGGAGCTACATGCGGTGTTCATGAGCAGCGCCGGAAATACTGGTGTGGTTCGCCAGCGCATTTCCGATAACGCAGTGACAGTACTCGCCATGGCCGCCCCTGGAGATGTCTGCTCAATCGGGATCTCGCCAACGCGCAATCGTTGGTATTCGCAGTATGAAGGCGCGCCGAGCTACGTGGCGGCGATGGCTGGCGAGCACGTTGTGTCGTGCCCCGCAACTTGGGACAGCCCCTAACACTGGCTCGGTACCAGCGCCAACAAGCGTGATTTTTCAGATAAAGTGGTTCTGCTTAAACGACTGCACAGAGGAAGCTCGATGATGAAGTTTCGAAATATTTGGCTGCTACTTTTCACGTTGAGCGCAGCTTGCAGCGGCGGCGGCGACACTTCCGACGGCGGGGCGACGGACGCTGAGATGGATGGGACGGCGATCATCGACATCCCAACGATAGCAACCGACGAACCCGACTCCGCACCACCCGTTCGGTGTACTGTCGTTGGAGCGGGCTGTAGCGCGGGCTGCGAGAACTGCGGTGCGGGCTGCGTGAGCACACAGTCTGACAACATGAACTGCGGTGGGTGCGGCAACACTTGCGGTGCCGGTCGAACGTGCCAGGGCGGAATGTGCGCGTGTGCTCCTGGCAACACGCTGTGTAGCGGCCTGTGCACCAACACGATGACCGACTCAATGCACTGCGGCGCGTGTGGCCGACCGTGTCCGATGGGACGAACGTGCCTCGCTGGGACGTGCCAGCTCAACTGCACGATGCCCACGCAGTTATGCGTTGTAGCGGGGGTTACGAGTTGCGTGAATACACAGTCCGATCCAGCAAATTGTGGAGGCTGTGGCACCGTGTGCACGTCTGCGAATGCGACCGCAGCTTGCGGCGGTGGACGATGCTCTCTCGGTCCCTGCAATCGAGGCTTCGGCAACTGCGATCGACAAGCGGGCAATGGCTGCGAGCTCAACACAAACACCGACGCGGCGAATTGCGGCGGTTGCGACAACCTGTGTCCTACACCGCCCAACGCGCAAGGATCCTGCGTTGCGGGAGTGTGCGGTGTGGGCGCGTGCAATCGCGGATTTGGCAACTGCGACGGCAATCTAGCCAATGGCTGCGAGGCCAACACAAACAGCTCGGCGAACAACTGTGGCGCGTGCAACAACCGTTGTCCCATGGGTCAGGGTTGCGTGAATGGTGTCTGCCAAGCTTGAGTCGAGCCTGCATGCAATCCAGTGGGACCTGAGCATGCAACGTTTTTGTTTAGGAAATGTTAAATGATCAGGGCATCGCCGCCGCACCAACGCGCGTGCTCGAAGGCAAGGCCTTCAGTTACTTCGGCTTTTCCGCGGAAGCGCCACAGCAGAGCGCTGTGCAACAACCTTCGCGCACCAGTGCTCAGGCAAGAGTCCGGCGTGAGCTAAGGGTCGCCCTCTGTATGAAAGGACTCTCGAGCTTCGCTCGCACACGCGTAGCAAGTGGCTTCATGCATCGAGCGATGCTGGGTGCACAGAT
>JANNCG010000661.1:0-2358 GCA_031386385.1 Myxococcales bacterium | reverse complement strand
TGATCGGCGCGATGCGTCCGTTGCTCAACATGCGCGCGCTGCAGCCAAGCGACGTGGTGGTGGTGCAACGAGAGTCCACGGGTGCGCAGGGGGTGCGCAAGGTTGAGTACCGCCGTGGCGAAAACGAGGTGATCTCGGTCACGGTTGGAGCGGAGGATCTTTGCACCGCCGAGCGTATTCGGATGGTGCGAACAAGCGTGCGAATTGCCGCAGGATTTGTTGTTCGCGGGTCTCTGGCTGAGACGCTTCGAAGCGCACACTTGATCAATGATATTGTTCCGGTGTTGCAAGAAGTGTTCACCGCGATGGAGCTCGGACGAGACATGCACGAGGGGGACACGGTGCGCTTAGTGGTCAACGAAGACCGCTTAAATGACAGCTTTTTTCGCTATGGACGCATTGAGGCGCTTGAGTTTCGCGGCAGCGCCAATCGCAACAAGCGCGCATACTGGATGCAGCTGAGCCCGCGTGGAGGGGGTGGCTACTTCGACGCTCAAGGCTCTGCAGAGCTGCACGGAGCGCTCCGTGCTCCGGTGGCGGTTCCGGTGATTACTTCCCCATTTAATCCACACAGAATGCACCCGGTGCTTCATCGCGTGATGCCTCATCAAGGCACGGATTTTCGCGCGCCGGTGGGGACTCCGTTGATGGCCGCGGCGGATGGGACGGTCACATTTCGCGGCTGGGGCGGCGCCACCGGAAACCTCGTGCGCCTTGAGCATTCGCAGCTCGGGCTAGAGACGGGCTACGCGCACATGGTGCGATTTGAGCCTGGAATTTCAGTAGGATCGCACGTTCGCGTGGGTCAAGTGATCGGCTATGCGGGCACCACCGGACGCAGCACGGGACCGCATTTGCACTGGAGCGTAAAGCGCAACGGAGCGTTTATCGACGGGGCGCCATTTTTGGCCTACCGACGAACGGTCGCGGCGTCCATGCGCGCAGAGTTTGACCGACGCGTGCAGCAATTGAACGCTGAGTTAGACAGCGTTCGGATTGAGGGAGCCCCTGCGGCGCAGCCGGGCACGAGCGCGACATCGGCGCCCTAGGTTGGCTGGCGCTCTCGTTGAGCGCTCCCTTAGGAAAATGACTGCAGGCCTGAACCTCTGGCCAAGGTGGAACGGTTAGTGTAGTAACCGTGGCGTTTATAGGAATATTCATGACCGCTTCTCCAACAAAAGGCCCGGTCCAGGCGCTCGCAGCGCCCCTGGTCGCAGTGCTGCTCATTCTCCTGACGGGCTTAGGAAACTTTGGCATCTGGCAACCCACTGAGCTTCGCGTCGCAGACGCCGCACGTGGAGCCCCGTCGGCCCAAGAGCTCGCCGCGAGCCGCCCCCCTGCCCAGCTAAGTGCGGTGCGCTTTGGGTTTAACCGTTTTGGCGCAAGCGAAACGGGCGGTCGTCTCCCCACGGCCCTCCTCGCCGCCCTCGCCACCCTCGCGGTGGCCCTGTCGGTATGGTCTGCAAGTGACGCACGCACTGGCGGGATCGCGGGGTTTGCCTACGCGACCATGCCACTGGTGTTCATGAACGCTCGGCAGATGTACGGTGGTGGCGTCGCGCAGAGCGCGTTTACCCTGCTATTTGCCTCGATGATCGTGGCGCTCTATTGTCGTCCACCGCCCGAGGGCAGCGGGATTTTAGAGAAGCTGTATCCCTTTCGAGCCGTCTTGGTGCTGCCTGCGATGCTGTTCGCGGTGAGCGCTGGGGGCGCTTTGGTGGGCGTGGTCCCTGCGATGGTGGGCGTGGGTGTGGTTCCGCTGATTCGGTGGAAGGACGAGCAACCCAACGCGCGCAATATCGGTTTGGGTGTGTTTGTTGCTGGGGCGATCCTGGCGCTTCTCGCATCGCGCGCTGCTGTCAAGCTACCCCTTGAGCACTACTCATGGCTCGTCGGTACGGGCGCCGAGTCGCACCCTCCCTCGCTGCTGCCAACACACGACACGCTCATTGAGCACATTGGTCACGCGGTGTTTCCATGGACTGGTTTGGTCGCGTTTGGTCTCGCTCGCTTGGTGTCTCCGCCGGCCATTGAGCCCCGCGAAGTGGGAACTGAAGGCACGGTTGTCTCTCGCGAAGATGCTTGGCGCGAGAGTGGACTTCGCTTGGCAGCTTTGGGCACCACCATCGTCGCGTTTGGGTTGCAGGGATTTTACTACCAGCAGTTCAACTCGATCTCGTTTATCGCCCCCGTTGCGCTCGCCATCGCTGCGGCGATTGCGTTTCGCGACGCTGAGCGCTCGGCCATTGGTTGGCGCGTGGTGACCGCAGGGGTGACCTTCGCGACGGCCATCGTGGTGCGAGATTACTTTCAGTTTCCCAAGACCTCGTACGGGGCGCTTGGACTCGTAGACGGAGG
>JANNCG010000641.1:0-2459 GCA_031386385.1 Myxococcales bacterium | reverse complement strand
GCGCCGACTGCGTTTGGATGTGCGTCAACGCGGCGTTGAGTCTCCGCGTAATCCAGCGAGTGTCTTCTTTGTGCACCGTAGGGAGGGGAATGGTCATCGTCGTGCCCGATCGCATGATCGCTGCGACCTCCCAGCGAAATCGCGATGTGGGTGAGCGCTGGTAGCCAAACCCGTGAATGTCGCCGACGCTTAGCGTGACGTTGCGACTGCCTGCGAAGCCCTTTTCTGTATAGATCAACACAGCCGGTCCAAGAACAAACTGGCCTTTTCGTCTGGCGATGGCCGCCATATACAGCGGAATCACCATGGGCATAAGTCCGCCGATAATCCCGCAAAACAGCGAGCCCGGGTCCAGCGAGACGGTGCCTCGTTGCAGCAGCGTGATCGCGAGAACGAGCCCGTACCCGCTGGCCATCAAGATCGCAAGCGCCCTGAGGATCTTATGGAACCGACCCACCCCACGGATCGTGGCAACAACGCCAACGTCGCCTTCCCCTTGCGCCGCGCGCTCGGTCCAGAGCATGGACGAGGGTACCGCAGCTTCGCCCTCGGTGACCACGGTCATGTCCATGGCTCGCGGTACCGGAGGCGCCGCCCACTGTGGGGGGGAGTTGGCGGTGTTAACTGGGGGTGACCGAGGATTGTCCATAGATTATATAGTTTACGTTAGCGATAGTGAAGGCGAGTGCGTCGCTCGGTCAGAACCTGGTTTAGTCGGGCGACAACAAACGAGACTTGCTCGAATTTTCCAGACAAAATCGGTGTCGACGAGACCTCTCCATCCCAGTCGATGAGCACCGCACACCAGACATTTCGCTGGTGCCGCAGCCCAATCCCAAAGCAGGACTCGTGCTTGATAAACGTGCGCTCTGTCCTAATCCCGAACAACGACTTGCGCTCAATGACGAGCCCTTCGTCGTCGCTCTTCACGGTAAACTGCCCGTACGCTTGGCTTAAGATGGCGAGCCCAAGCCACGAGTAGATGAGCACGCCCGGGAGTGCGCCCAGCGCCATCGACAGGTCGACGTTGCCGTCGTTGGCCCGGTCCAATAGTTGCGCAAGGTCGAGCGCGAGCTTCAACGCAACGGCGACGGTGGCGACCACCATTCCCGATCGAATAAACCGAAAGCGCGAGGCAAAAACCCCTGTCTCGACCGACTCAGACCACTTGATTGTGGCGCTGGCCGCCTCTGCGCTGGCGTGTGTCGTGGCGGGGTTTGCGTACAGGACCATCTGGGGTTTCGCCTGCGGCACCACAAAGACCGAGGCAGCTTCTGGCTCCGCCGTGGTGACAGCTTGCGGCTTATTTTCTAACGGATCCATCAGGTCTACGACCTTGCCTTGTGCAGGTGTGTTTGCGATGCAGCGAGGGCCGCGTTGAGTCGACGGGCGATCCATCGCGCTTCCGACTTACCCCGCGACGGAATCGCGATCGGCACCGTGACGCCTGTCCGCATGATCGCAACGAGCTTCCACCCTCGGAAGCGTCCATGGGACTGGTAACCAAACCCATGAATCATCGCGCTGCCCAACAGAATCGGGGGGCCCGCTGCGATCCCCTCTTCACGATACTGAAACGTACCGCCAGAGAGCATCACACGCCCTTTCATCGTCACCTTGGAGCCGACGTAGTAGGGCAAAAGAAATGGAAACAGCATGCACAATGCCATGACTACGGTCTCAAGCCTGCCTGCGTGCGAGGTTGTTATCACGAAGAGCAGAAATCCGACGTACCCCAAAGCTAGCGCGATAGCAGAGCCACGAACGAGCTTGTGGTAGAGGCTTTTGCCCTGCATCAGCGCGACGAAATGCAGCGGAGTACTGTTCTCTTCTTTCCACTCAAGCGTTGTGGGCGGCGCTGCCATTCCTTCGCTGGCGACCGTGAGCTCCATCGGCGGCGGGGCGTCCATGGGTGCTCCCCACGCGGATGCGACGGCTGGGTCGAGCACGGAGGTATTGTTGCGCTCGTCCATCTATCGGTAGTGCCCCGTGGCGCGAATCTGCTTGAGCGCGTCATTGATTTTCGTGAGCAAAAAGGCAATTTTTTGAAGGCCCAACGTCTGAATTCGCGTGGGCGTCACCTCACCGTCCCAGCCGATCAAGACCAGCTTCCACGAGTAGTTCGCGGCCTGCGATCCGGCTGCGAAGAGCGTCTCAGTTGGATGCTCCAGCGCGATCTTTAATAGACCAAAAAACGAAGTGCGCCAGAGCGTCACGAGCTTTGAGTCCACGCGAAGAACGTAGCTCGCGCGGGCTGAGTCCCAGGACTGAATCGCTGCAAAAATACTCACCACCAGCAGCATTCCGGTCAGGACAAGTTGCGGCAAGACATGCGCTCCGGCCGGCGTTCGCCAGAGCCAACCAAGCCCAGTACAACAACTTCATCGGCGGCAAGTTTGTGCCGCCGGTCAAGGGCCAGTACTTTGATGTCATCACGCCCATCACCGGCAAGGTCTACA
>JANNCG010000878.1:0-5032 GCA_031386385.1 Myxococcales bacterium | reverse complement strand
CCGAGGCCCCCATGGTAGCGCTGGCGTCCATCGCATTTTGGCTTGGAAATTCACAGCCCACCAAGGGTGCCCTCCGGCGCATGCTCTTTGGCTTCGTTTGTGTGTTGATGGTGCTCATGAAGCCCAGCGCGCTGGCGTATCTTCCGGCGCTGTGCTGGCTTGGGGTGAGAGGTTCGGGGTCACGAAGAGAGAAGCTGTTGCATTGCTTATTGGTTATGTCGGCTCTGCTCGCGCACGTTGTTTGGATGCGGTGGGCGTGGCATCTGTTGCGAACCTACAACCCCGCAGGGCCCATCATCTCCATTCAAATTGATCTGGCCAATGTGTGGCAGAACCTCTGCACTCCCAGCTCGTATGTGTATCTGACGTCCTTCGTGCTGCCTTCGGTCGTGACGGGGTACTGGTTGTTTCCCGCGGGAGTCCTTGGACTGTTTCATTTCGTTTATCAGCTGCGCCGGCGAAGCTGCTCAGTGATGGACGAGGCCATGGGCGTGGCCCTTGTGCTCGCGCTGATCGAGTTGATCTGCTTCGGTGATCGGCTCGCGTATAATCTGTACTATGGCTTGGTGCTCCTGCTGCCGTCGATGTACTTCACAGTCCAGGGCGTCCGGCTGTTCGCATCCACGCTGCAACACGCACCGCAGGCCGACGATCACTGGCTGCGATTTTTTGGCTGGTCCGTCGTGTTGGCGAGCGTGGCTCCTGCGCTGCGATTGCGACACGTCAACACATTCAACAGCGCGGCGAGTGCTGTTCAGGGCGTGATTGAGAATCGTTTTATCTGGGATTTTTCTAACCTTTGGAGCGTCGTCGCCATGCTCGGGGTTCTCGTGGGGGCGACCTTGTTGTCGAGGATGAAGTCGCCTGGTGGCTGGCAGCGCTCGGTTCAGGTCGCGTGCCTTACTGTGGGAGCTTGCCTCGTTGGAAGCCAATATCGGGCGGATCAGCTTCAGTGGCGCGCGATTTATGGCGGAGGCGAAGAGCGCGCTGCGACGACACGACAACTGGCGACGATTCGTGAAGCGGTTGAGTTGTTCTCGACGCCCTCTCAGTTGCTCGGGACCAACCACCTAGAGCTCGCCGTCCTCGCTGAGCTGAGGCGAAACGGCGAGGTGAATCTTCAACCTCCGGACCGCCGCACACAGCGATCCTCGGGGGTGGATTTGTATCTCTTCTTTGGCGAAGAGCGCCTGCGGACCGGCTATCCGCAGCTGGCCATCGGGCGGGATTGGCAGCTGTTTTGTCTTCGGGCGGGTGGGTGTCAATGAGTAGGGCGAGCGCATGAGGCTGGCTGCGACGCCAGCCATTTGGCACGGCACTTCGCAAGACTGGGTATTTGCAATCGCTTACCGAGAATGGCGCTTCCCAAGGCTGCACGAGAGGCGTTTCCCGCGACTGCCGAGGACGATACTGGCGTGAAGTTGATGAAACGCATTTCATTGCTCACGGGTTTGATCACGCAGGTCGAACAAAGTTCAGCGCGAGCGCACGATCACGCGATTCGTCTGAGCGATGCCTACGTCCGAGGCACGTTGATCTTGCGCGATCTTGGCTTCTACGACCACGCCGAATTTCTTGCAATTGATCAGGCGGATGCGGTTTATCGGCGTCGATGTAAGCACGGAACGGTGGCGATCATCGACGGGGTCGTCTCGGGCATGGCGCTCCCCGAAGATTGTATGCAGCGAGAGCGTGTGGGGCGTGACGGCGATGCGACTTTGGGCGACGTGAGCGATCTCGATGCGCGGCTCCAAGTGGCTGGACAGCCCACGCTGAGTGTCCGCCTCGTGCGCGTTCGATGCGCGGCGACAAATCGCAAAACACAAGCGGTCCGAGAGGTCGATCGGTGGTACGTCACCAACTTGCCGCGCGGTCTTTGAAGCCCGGCGAATCTGTCCAGGCTCTACTCCTTAAGGTGCCTGGTTGAGCGCACGTTTCGCCGAGCGAAGGATCATGCTCGACTGGACCAGTTGTGGACCACTCGTCCGACAGCGTTTGGTGTTCTGCTCGGTGCGGCTCTGTTGTGCAGTGTGCTCAGTGAGCGCGTGGCGTACTTTCTTGTCGGTCAGTTTGGCGTGGGAGAGATCATCGTGGATCGGTGCTCGCTCATTTTCTGCTCCGTGCTACCAACGCTTTTAGCCTTCATGTATGAGTTGCATAGACGTGCCAGACCGCCGCTCGCGAAGATCGCGAAACTGATCGCTCACGAGTCGCGCCATCGAAACGCCACGCAAGTCCCTCTTCTTGATCGCATCTTCAACTCGCTTGGCGCTGCAACATAGTTGGATCGGTGTTGGAATGACAATTTATCCTGTAAATTTGGCCGTAGATCTGACTAGCATGACAGGCATAGCTTCGGCTCGTACTTCGTTGGAACGAGAGGGCCTTAACGAAATGTCAGCGGGAGATGCTCTGTGCGCACGTTAAACGGAAACATCTCTTTGCGAGCCTTTCTCCACGCGCCGTGCATCGTGAGCAAGTCTTCGCGCGCCCGCATCAAAGTGTTAACTTGACTGGCGTTGTACGCAGCACGAATCGTTGGCAAAATGTTAGTTTTGGTTGGGTCTCGCCCGCTAGCTCTCAACGCATCCTCCCACACTTCGTTAGCCCAAATAATCCACTTGTCGTACTGGTAGTTGCGATAGACAAAGTCAAAGAACTCCGCCACGACACAGGGATCTGACACGTGGAATCGCGGCGATCCATCTGGCTGGACATGAACATGTGGCAACGGCTCCTTGAAGGCCGGTCCCAGAGCCTCAAGATCAAAATCCAGCCGAATATAGTTCGCTACAACTCCTACTTTGGATTGTTTGTAGTACTCCACGAGTGAGCCACCGTCCGTGGTCAGCACTTGGACGTTTGCGTAGTCCAACGCGCAATCGTTCGCACCATCGAGGACAGCGAAGACCGCAAGATTTTCCTCAACGGCACAGCCCTCGGGGGACCCGCCAAGCGACTTATCGACGAGGTCTTTGAACCACCCATGCACGTCTCCCGACGCACGAGTGACGGTGTATCCCCGCGGATAAACGCGCCGTCCTTTGGTGTGATACTTCAACGTCGAGGCAAGCGTCCTCACCCCCTCCGAGTACACACGCATCAACCCGCAGCCTTCATTAACGACTCCCGTAGGTTGATTTCGTTTTTTGAATCGAGCTGGTGGGGCGGCTCGTCGAACGGCAAATACTGCTTCAAGGCAGTTTCTTCCCGGACGTAAAACCAGAGGCTGCACACATCGGGCCTGAGGTTCATCGGCTTCTTGGTGTCGAGCCACACCTGGTAACGAAGTCCGATAGGATCCAGCGTGATCGCGTCGAATTCGTAAGCAAAATCGGCGGGATTCTCGCCCAACTTCTGGGACGTCACACAGTAGAGCGGCTCGACCTCGATCTTGAATTCATCCGCGAGTGCTTGTTGAAGACGGCGGCAGTAATCGTCGTGACTCCCGAACGTACGGAATTGAAGGGCTTTGAACTGATTCGAGAGGTCTCGCACGAACCCTTCCGACACCACACACTTAGTGGCCTCGAACTCCGCATCGGTAATCCCCTGAATGGCGAGGATTTCCATCGTCTTCCGAAACGCCACTTCGGTCATCCCGCTCCGTGCCCCTGCCAGGCGCACCGGGACAAGCTTCATCCGTTGGAGAAAGGTCTCGAACATGTGGCGGTTGATTCTGCCGCTGGTGTCAACGGGGCGTACCCCGAGTCGTTGTCCCCAGACGAGGTATCGAAGGAAGAACGAGGTGTCGTCAGATCGCGAGATACCGTAGAGGTCTTGGATGAGTTTTTCACCGCAGTTCTCCTGCATTAGCGCGTCAAATCTGCGTCGTTGTGTATCGTCCATAATGAGGATTCCCCCTGTGTAAATACGTGGGAAATAAAGCCACTACTGAATCCACACGATAGCACAACGAGCCCTGCGATTTGCAACCTCCTTTGCACTCGGAGATGTCGGCCGCGTGTTGTTGGAGGACCAACTCGGATTGCGACCAGTTTCCCAGAGCGCAAGGAGTGGCTCAAATGGGCTCCGCTTGGCGCTAACGAATTGGTCCCAAACGTACGCTTGCCGAATCATCTGCAGTGAGACCCGCCGAACCATGGATGCCTGCGGCCACGGGCAACCGCGCTCCGCGGCGCCAACTGCGGCGCGAACGGCGGCAACGCACTCGGCGGTCGGCAACGACGCTGTGCTCCTTTGAGAAGTGAGCTCAAGCAGTGGCGACGTGGCGCCGAGGCTCGGCTCGCGAAGCTCGTTGGTCCACACGCTGCCGCGGCAGAAAAACCATTGAAACCCGATGCGGCTACACGCGCGTCACGGCTTGTATCGGTCTGCAAATTCGCAGCCCAGTTGCTCCGCAATGCGGACGCCTTCTGGGTCGCTCGCGAGCGCAAACACCAGGTCCGTGGTCCAGTCGTGCGGCGTGATGGTGATCTTGCTGCCGCGGTGATTTTCGTCGAGCAAGGCTGTGCCGCGGCATTCATCGAAGGGAAAAGGACCCCAATCATCCACATCGCGCATGACCTGCGCTTCGCCGCGACAGGTCCAACACAATCGCGCAGCGTTGCGTGCGATCAAGAAACTCTGCGCCCAACAGTCCGCGTGCCACGCACGCTTCGAGCATCGCGCGCGGATCGGGATATTCGATGCTCAACGCGCGTGCTTGCTCTGCGTGCGCTCCTGGCGCGAGCGGTCGACCGATGCGCTGCCCCCAAGCAAACCAATCGCGATCGAGAAATTCCGCGGTACGCAACGGACTCACAACCCAAGGCTTGCAGAGAACTGCTCGCCCATGTTGGCCCCGGTGAATGACATATTCGAGGTGAATCTCATCGCTATCGGGAGGAGCTGAAACTGTTGCATGCGTCCGGATGGCGCTGCGGACGGAGCACCCACGCTCACGTCGCCATACCCGTTGTTGTCGTGGTCCGCGCCGCCGATCGATGCGCCGAGTCGTGCGTTTGCCACGGGCATCTGGTTGCCAACGAACGGGTTGTGCAGTACCGCGGCAGGCGCGCCGAGATAGACC
>JANNCG010000502.1:0-5034 GCA_031386385.1 Myxococcales bacterium | reverse complement strand
CCCAAGTACCGATCGCCTCAAGGAAGCGACCATCGCGCTTAGCGCGAGAGTTAGTCACCACCACACGATAGAAAGGTGTCTTTTTAGAACCGCCACGAGCAAGTCGAATTGTTACCATTTTGTTTTCTGCATCGAACATTCATCTTGGCACTGTGCCAATTGAAGGGGGCGGACCGTACATCGCTCAATCGTGCTTCGTCAAGAGGGTGTTCGCTGTGCTACACCTAATTTTCGCTCGCCTGGATTCGGTCCACCCGTGCAATTTTGCACGCGAAGTGCCAGATGGTTCTGGACAGACGAGTGTAAAACGTCTCAATTTCCACGGTAAAGTTTGTCATGCGATCTCTTCCTGCCCTGATTGCGTTCTCCACTCTCGTCACAGCTTTCACCACCGGTGCCAGCTGTACATCACGTAGAACGCGCCCACAGACCGTAGCGACCGACCGGCCCGTGGTGGCTGCTAGCAGCAGTCCGAGCCTGCGGCTCTATTTTCTCGTCGATTTGGACGGCTATTTTGAGCCCTGTGGCTGCAACTCACGGCCGCTCGGCGGCATCGACCGTCTCGCTCAGTTTCTTGAGACCGAGCGCCCACGGGCGGGACAGAGCTTGCTGCTCGCAACGGGGGACCTTCTCTTTCGCGACCCCACTGTGGATGAGCGGATGGTCTTTCAAGAGACACGAAAAGCCGAGTCGCTGGTGAACATGCTGGATCGCATAGGGCTTGCTGCGTATGCGCCGGGACCCAGTGATTTTGCTCGTGGACCTGCAGAGTATTCACGAATTGTAAACCAACAGCGCGCGGCAGCGTTGGTAGCAAATACCTCTGGCACGCAGACACACCCATTTCGCGGCTCAATCCTTCGTGAGGTCAACGGAATCAAAGTAGGTATCATCGGAGTGAGCGATTTTCGCCCGTCGCCAGACGCGCAAGCGCCCACCGGGGCACCCAACACTGCAGAGCCTCTTGAAGCGGTCCGCTCGGCGGCCAGCGAACTTCGCCAGCAAGGAGCCCGGGTGATTGTTGTGCTCGCGAGTGTGGCAAGGCGTGACGCTGTCGCAATCGCCCGCAACGTACCATCGGTAAACTTTGTCGTCGTCGCTCGAGAAGAGAGCAACACTCCTCCCCCTCCGGAGCGCGTGGGAAACGCCTATCTCTTCTCGGCCATGAATCAAGGAAAGGGCTTGGGAATTATCGATGTTTTTCTCCGCGACGACGGAGCCTTTGTGGACCTAAGCGAGAGCACCGCGCAGGCCGCTCGCACAAGCCTCGACCGTCGGATCGGTGAGCTGCGCACCCGCATTGAGGCATGGGGGCGAGATCCAGCAGCTGACGCCAACGCGGTTCAACAGCAACGTGGACGGCTCTCCCAACTTGAGCGCGAGCGCGCGGCAAGCGCTGGGGTCCCCGCTGTTCCGTCAGGGGGAAACTATTTTCGCTCGCAGGTTGTTGAGATCGCCCCAGAGCTCACGAGGCGTCACGATATCGAGCAGTCCATTGCGACGTACTTCTCGTCCGTCAACGATCATAATCGCGAAGCCTACGCCAACCTGCATGCGCCTCCCGCGGCACGTGGACAAGCCTCCTACGTCGGAAGCGAAGAGTGCCGATCGTGCCATGAACCGGCGTTTGCCGTCTGGGAGCGGACGCCCCACTCGCGAGCCTATTGGACGCTTGAGACGGCGCATAAAAACTTCAACCTGTCCTGCGTCGGATGCCACGTTACCGGGTATCGACAACCGGGCGGCTCTGAGGTTGTGCAGAATGAAGGGCTTCGCGATGTCCAGTGTGAGACCTGCCACGGGCCTGGGAGCCAGCACATCGCCGCACGAGGCCCGACGCAACAGCGGGCGAGTATCATTCGCAATCCGCCCTCGTCGTTCTGCGCGTCGACGTGCCACACACCTGAGCACTCAGACCACTTCAATTATGAGCAATATATCCCGCGAATAGTAGGCCCTGGCCACGGGTATCCCGAAAATGCGGTTGGAGACGCGGGCGGCGTAGCGCTTACAATGCCCGTGATCGCGCAGGGGCAGAACAGCGACGCAGGGGCTCACTGATATAGCTTTAGAGCGAATGCGAGGGGCGAAGCGTTCAGCCAAGTGTTATGCAAGAACGTTGCGCGCGATGATCATACGCTGCACTTCGGAGGTGCCTTCGCCGATCTCACATAGCTTCACGTCGCGCAGATGGCGCTCAACCGGAAACTCTCTGGTGTAGCCATAGCCGCCATGAACTTGAACCGAGCGATTGCATGCGCGGGTTCCGGCTTCTGATGCGAACAGCTTGGCCATTGAAGCCTCGGTGCTGTAGCGCTTGCCAGCGTCAGCCATCGACGCGGCCCGATAGGTCAACAAACGCGCAGCCTCGAGCTCTGTCTTGCTGTCTGCAAGCATCCATTGGATGGCCTGAAACTCTGAGATCGATTTGCCAAAAGCCTGACGATCTTTCGCGTATTTGATCGCCGCTTCGTAGGCACCCCAGCCAAGCCCCAGCGCGAGCGCTGCGATTGAGATCCGGCCCCGATCAAGGATTTTCATGGTGTCCACGAAGCCCATATCGACCTCGCCGACAATATGATCGTCCGCGACGAAGCAGTCCTCAAACGCTAGCTCAGAAGTGTCACTCGAACGCATTCCCATCTTCTCAAGATGACGACTCGTCCGAAATCCGGGAGTCCCATGCGGAATCAAGAACGCGGTGATCCCTTTCTGCTTTTTCTCTGGTGAGGTGATCGCGAGGACGATGCAAAATCCGCCAACGCTCCCCTGAGTGATAAACTGCTTTGCGCCGTTGATCACCCAGCCGCCGTTCTCACGCCGAGCGCGTGTTCGCATCCCAGCGGAGTCCGAACCAGAGCCCGGCTCGGTGAGGGCCCACGCCGCCAATTTTTCACCCGTCACAGCCTGAGGCAAGTACTTCTGCTTGAGCACTTCTGAGCCAAACCCAAGTAAATGACCGGTGCCGAGCCCGTTGTGGGACGCAACCGTAAGCGCCAGCGAGCCATCAAACTTCGCGATCTCCTCAACGATCACGGCGTACGCCAACGTGTCCAACTCAGAGCCACCGTACTGATCCGGAATTCGAATCCCCAGCAGCCCGGCGTCGGCGAGGATGGGGACAATTTCTTTGGGAAATCGCTCTTCGTCGTCCCACTTTTTCGCAAAAGGCACCACGTGCTTGAGGCACAGTTCGCGGACAGATTGTTGAATCTGGCGGTGGCTCTCAGGAAGTTCGAAATCCATCTGTCTTGGTCTCTCTATCTTTTGTTCTACGGGTTCAAATTCTAAACAGCGGGTGCTTAGACCGCCTCGCGCGGTTTCACGTTCACTCGCACCCACTCTATGATCTCGCCCAACGTTGTTCCCGGGGTAAACACTTGCTTCACGCCGGCGGTCTTAAGTCGCTCAAAGTCCTCTTCGGGGATGATCCCTCCACCAAAGACCGAGACATCATCGACACCTTTCGCCTTGAGCGCCTCAATCACCGCAGGAAAGAGCGTGTTATGCGCCCCGGACATAATCGACAGACCCACTGCGTCGACATCCTCTTGAGACGCCGTGGCAGCGATCATCGCGGGAGTCTGGTGCAACCCAGTGTAGATCACCTCAAACCCAGCGTCGCGGAGGGCCCGTGCGACCACTTTGGCTCCGCGATCATGGCCATCAAGGCCGGGTTTCGCGATCAGAACACGAACTTTTCGCTCACTCATTGGTGCCTTTGTCTGTAGCGACACAGCAATTTCTCGTCAAGCAAGACTCTCGCGCAACCGGCTAACCGGCCCAGAAATCTCGCAGTGCGAGCCACTCAGCGAGCGGTCGACGGCGCCTTGCGTGGCGCCAAACGGGTGGGTGCTTTGCTTTTCTGAGCGGGTTTTCTCGGCGAATCGTCCATCGCAGCCGCCAGTGCCGGCGCAGTGAACGACCGTTTCTCGCGTACAATTTGCTCTGGGGTCCCCTGACACAACACCTCGCCGCCAAGCTCGCCGCCCTCGGGTCCAACATCAATCACCCAATCAGCACACTTCACCAGGTCCATTTGGTGCTCGATCACCACGATCGTGTTGCCTTGTGACACCAACTTTTGAAGCAACTCAACAAGCAGCTCAATGTCGGCTAGATGCAATCCCGTCGTGGGCTCATCAAGAATGTAAAGAGTCTTTCCGGTAGCCTTTCGAGACAACTCTTTCGCTAATTTGACCCGCTGCGCTTCTCCGCCCGAGAGGGTCGTCGCCGGTTGGCCCAGCGTAACATACCCAAGCCCCACATCGTGGAGGGCCAGCAGCGCGTCGCGAACTTTGGGGACTGACTCGAAGTGTGCAAGCGCCTCATCGACAGTCATCGCGAGGTAGTCAGCGATTGAAAGTCCTCGCCATTTGACCGCCAGAGTCTCACGCTCATAGCGCATTCCACCGCATGAATCGCAGGATATCATGACGTCTGGCAGAAAGTTCATCTCGACCCGTATCATCCCCTCGCCCTGGCAGGACTCGCAACGACCGCCCTTGACGTTGAAGCTAAATCGACCCGCTTTAAATCCGCGAGCTCGGGCCTCGGGGACTCCGGCAAACAGCTCTCTCAGCGCACCAAACACACCGGTATACGTCGCCGGCGAGCTTCGAGGTGTCCGACCGATGGGCGCCGAGTCGACAGCGACGACGCGATCGAAGTGCTGCAGCCCTTCGACAGCATCCGCCTCGATCACTCTGATTTCGTCGTGATAGATTGCAGCCTTTGCGGCCGGCAAGAGCGTCCCTAAAATCAGCGACGACTTGCCCGATCCAGACACCCCCGTCACCGCAACCAAGGTCCCGACCGGAAACTGTGCGTTCACATTTTTCAGATTGTGCAACCTCGCCCCTCGAATCGTCACCTTGGCGTTGGCTGTCCCTTTGCGTCGCTGAGTCGGTGTTTTTATCCGCCGATTTCCAGTCAAGAACGGACCCGTCACGCTTGTTTTGCATTTCACGAGCTGCGATGGAGTCCCACATCCGACGACGTATCCGCCAAGTTTGCCCGCCGCCGGACCCATGT
>JANNCG010000443.1:0-5651 GCA_031386385.1 Myxococcales bacterium | reverse complement strand
GTTTTGAATATCAACACCCCTATGGAGATCTTCGATACACCAACAGTAACAGTTCTTCGATCGATGTCTACAGACCGGCAGCGACAAACTCACTCGGACGCATTTGTGTCTAGAAAGTATCATCCATGGCGAGCGCTCATGCTCACTGGATGAACTCCACGTACCGGCAACCGCAATACGTCAAACCGGGAGCTCGGTCCCGGTCGCAATCCCCGTCTAGCTCTTACCGCGAACCCTCTTTGCCGCAAGCTTCGCTTCAAGCTCACGCACGAGTTGTTCTGCACGCTATTTCTCAGTTCGCTCGCGTTCTTTCTCCGCTCGCTCAAATGACTCGCGCTGCTCTGCGGCTTCTTCGCCAGACAAAAGCAGCTGGTCACCGTTTGGCCCCAACCTAATTCGCAACAATCGAGCGTTGCCCTTTCCCACCACTCGCAGCCAGCAGCAAAGCGTCTCACAGTACACCCGGGCGTCGTTGCTCTTCAGCTCGCACCGCCACTGTCCCTTCGGCGTCCGCCGCCACAGTTGCCAACGCCCTCGCACTCGCCCTGCACGAACGGAGGCGACCCGCTGTGCAGTCGTCTTCGGCAGAACCGAGAAACGAAACTCCGGCAATATGCTCGAGCAGCGGCCTGTTGGCTATAGCGGCGTTAGCACGTACGTGACCTCATCGACCTGCGCATTACATGAAGAGCTTCGGTCCCGCGGCGAGGTATACGTTTGTTGAAATGGCTGAAAGTTTGGATGTGTAATCTTGACTACGGTTGTGCCGCTGCATTGAGCGCGAGTTAAATATGTCCCCGGCTCAAACCCCGTCTCAAACACAATGTTGATGGGCTGCACGAGATCTGTCTCTCGATAAATTTTTAGAACCGCACCTGAAACCGGCGAGCGATTGGGACCGCCCAGAACGAGGATCTTCGTACAATCAGTGCCGCCAGGACAGCAAGATGCCAACCCAATCCCTAGAGCAACAATTGAAGGAACCCAGACAGAATATAATTTATTTTTCATATAATTCCTTTTTTTTTATGATACTACTGGGTTGGGTAGAGTGCGTCTTGGAGACGAAACATCGGGTAGTTGCCGTTGAGCGCAAAGACGAGCTGCGTTCGATTTTGGTACGGAGTCGCACGCAATGACTGGCCCCAGCCGAAAAATCGGGAGCTAACTGCCGAAAAACCGGGAGCTAGGTCCCGGTTGCAGGCCCCGGCTAGCGCCTACCGCGAACGTTCTTTGCTGCGAGCTTCGCTTCAAGCTCACGTACACGGTGTTCAGTCCCCCGCTCGCGCTGCAACAGGAGGCTCGTCCCCGTTCGGTTCGAAGCCCAATCACAGGGGCCGCTGTCGTCGGAGCCGAATCAAGGCGTTGAACAAATCCGTTAGTTCGAGCCCATTGTTTCTCGTTTCGCGCTACCATTGGCGCATGCGTGCTTCGAAATGGTCCCTTGCGGTTGGTGTTCCCTTTGTGTTTGTGGCGGCGTTGTTTGCGCGGCGAGGGCCCGGTCACTTGCTCTCAAACGTACTCAACGGGCGACACACGACGGCACCTCCCCGTGTGCCAGCAACCCCCCGCACCCCGCCGCAAGTAGTCACCCCCGACTACATGCCGATCATCCCAACGCCGACCGTTGCGAGCAGCGTTGCGCGTTGCGCGACGATTGAGCCCACAACGGACCCACGAGATGCACTCGGCATCCGCGTCCGAGAAGAGCGGTCGCGCAATGGTGCTGATCCCCAGCTGTCCTACGGCGACAACGCTCGCGTTTGGCTTCGCGTCCAAGGCGTCAACGCTCCCATGGCACCCACCACAGGCCCCGACGCTCTGCTGCGGTTGTCTCTCACAGCACCAAGCACCCTCAGTACCCGAGCGCCGATCGCACTCACTTTGACTGCAGAAAACGCAGGGTCCGCGCCGTTTGCGATCTTGCGCACCAACGACGGGTCCTTTGAGCGAATGCGCGAGCCCCACGCAGAGCTGTACCTGCAGCGAGTGTCCGACAGCGCGGTGTATCGCCTCAGCTCCGTCGGAGCTCGCTGCGGAATGATGAACTCCATCGAAGCCGCCGACGTTGTCGCCATCGATCCAAGCGCCAGCACGAGCGCCGCCTTTGCTCATTGGGCCGGACATCTGGTCCAGACGACGATTCCTGTCGCGGGACGGTATAAGTTGTGGGTGATGTATCGTTTGTGTGATCGCGCACGGATGGGACAGCTCTCTGATGGGGTCACGCTGCCCGCCAACTTGCTAAGCGATCGCGTTGTCTCAAACGCTGTGGACATTGAGGTTCGTTAAGATATGCGCACGCTTCGATGGATTTTACCGACCGCCTCGCTCACGCTGCTGCTCGCAGGGTGTAGCTCTCCGACGGACTCAGACGCAGGCGACGCCCGCACTACGTTGACCGATACGGTCAGTGCTGACAGTTTTGCGGCGGACGCTGTCACGATCGACAGCCCCAACCCCATCGCAAACGACGTGGTACTTGATGCGCCCAATCCCATCACGGCCGATGTAGCAACCGATGCGCCAACGTCGGATGTCCCGTCTGATCGACCCAACGCTATTGTGCCCGACAGTGGCCGAACCGCTTGCGCCGTAAGCAATGGAATCTGTGTGCCCGCGATGCGAAGCAACCTCGGGGTTCCGGGGTTTATGGCGATGTGCCCGCCGCCCCGGCTGCTACCCAACGGTCAACCAAGCTTCTTTGGCCCCGGAAGCGACCTCATCCCCGACACCCTTCGCTTGGGCTGCCCCATTTCGGGCGCCGCTGGTGGCGAGGCCAGCTTTGAAGTGTGTTGTCTGCCGAGTCGCTAGCCCGCGCGGCGAATATTTGCGCCAAATTCGCTGCAATTTACGGCGTTCGCGTGACCAACGGCGATTCTTTGAATCTTTCTCGAACCCAGCTGGCTTCTCCCTTTGAAAGTTGGTTCGTATGAATAAAAACGTTGGTCAGTTGGATCGTATTTTTCGTGCCCTTGCAGCAGTCGCCATGATGATCGCGAGCGTCTTCGCTCCCCTGCCGCTGCCCATTCGTGTCCTCGCGCTCGGTGTGATGGGCGCTTACATGATGTTCACCGCTCTCGCAGGGACATGCCTTGGGTACCGATTGATGGGCTACTCGAGCTGCCCCATTAAGGCCAAAGCCGCTTCATGAAGCCCGCTGTGCACGATCACGTCGCCGCTGCGCTGGGTGACAACGATGCCCTCGCTGCGCTGGTGTCCGAGTACCACGATCGGGTGTACCGGTACGGAGTTCGCGTGTGTCACGATTCATTTGACGCGGACGACGCGGTGCAGGAAGCGTTTATTCTGCTAGCAAAAAGGCCGGACGTCGCGAAAGATCAGGGCGCCCTCTCGTGGTTGATGACCGTCGTGCGCAACACCTGTCGGCGCTTGCTTAGGCCCTTTTTGCGCGAGTCTCGCGCGCTCGGTGATCGCGTCGAAGACCCCGCCGAGATCAGCGCCGATCATATCAGCGCACAGCAAGCCCTCGAGCGCTTCGAGCTCGTTCGATCCGTGCACTCGGCCATCGCCGGGCTTGAGCCCATGTACCGAGAGGTCCTCGTGTTGCGAGATCTCGAAGGGTTGAACGCCGAGGACACCTGCGCGGCGCTCGGACTTGAGCTTTCGGCGATGAAATCTCGGCTACTTCGGGCGCGCCAGCAGCTAAAGGAACAGCTTAAAAACTATAATATCCAGACCGTGAAAGGTGAGCTCAACTAATGTTTGCTAGCAAAAGTGTTCTTGAGCACGTTCTACGTGGCTTCGTCGGTGTGTTGAGCTTGGTTGCGGCTGTGCTGCTGGGCGCGACACATTTTTGGATCGCGATTCTGGCGGTCTTGGTGGCGTTGGTGGCCTTTAGGGGCTGTCCGATGTGTTGGACCGTTGGGCTCATCGAGACGATCCTGCCAAAAATCCTGCGCCAACGACTCCCTGACGGGTCCGTGCGCTGCGTTGACGGGCAGTGCGGGGCAAAACCCGCGTAAAAGTTGGAGCTAACTTCACCACACTGCTCTAATAGCCCTCTGTATGGAGGTCTCTGGCCGACCGACCCCTGGCTCTGTTATCGCCGAAGACTACGTGATTGAGCGTCCGCTCGCCGAAGGAGGGATGGGCGCGGTGTACATCGCTCGGCAGCGAAGCACGGGCCGCCGTCGGGCGCTCAAAGTGATGCACCCCCAGCTGGTGCGCGACCCGAAAAATCGCGAGCGATTTCTCGCTGAAGCGCGGGTCTCTGCGGGGATTCGAAGCGCGCACGTCGTTGAGATTATCGGCGCCGGAGTGGATCCATTAACCTCGACTCCCTGGCTCGCGATGGAGCTTCTCGACGGAGAAACACTGCAACAACGTCTTGATCGTACAGGCGTGATCCATCCTCGCGAGCTTGCAGAAATGTTCGCTCAAATCGGTGAGGCGCTCGGCGCCGCGCACGACGTGGGAGTGGTGCACCGCGATTTAAAACCAGACAATTTATATCTCACCCGCGACAGCAGCGCGCGATTTGGTTGGTCGCTGAAAATCCTGGATTTTGGCATCGCGAAGGTCCTTCAAGACCTGAGGGCGAGCGCGACCGCAACGGCGCAATTGGGCACTCCCTTGTACATGGCACCAGAGCAGGCAGAGTCCACTGGACGAGTCCGCGCAGCGACCGATGTGTGGGCCGTTGGGCTGATTGCGTTTTATGCGCTTGTGGGCAAGCCGTACTGGCTCGCAGCCAACACACCGGACGCGGGGATCACTGCGTTGATGAAAGAGCTGCTCTTTGATCTCATCCCAAGCGCGTCTGTGCGTGCGACAAATTATGGGGCGCGTGAGGCAATACCCGCTGAGTTTGATGGTTGGTTTGCTCAATGTGTGGCGCGCGAGGCCACCGAGCGATTTGTCCACGGCCGAGTCGCATGTGAGGTCCTCTCTAACCTCCTCCGTGACGCCGCCGGAACCTCCCACATCCATCTCTCTCCTCCACCCACTCGTGGCGACAACACAGCCAACACCCATCGAGACACCCACCGTGGCGCTTCGCCATCGAGCAACTCACCCTCTAGCCACTCCCCCGGTGCCAGCGGCCCACGGTCCTCTGAGCAGCCGAGCGAATCAAACCCATCGATTCGGCTAAATTCTGCAAATATGCAGCCAAGTTCAGTCTATCTTGCACCGCAGTACGCCCAACATACGCCCCCGCAGTCGGCTCAAGCTGCCTACGTGAATCCGTATGCACAGACCGCTGTGGCGCCCGCGCAGCGCTCTGGCGGCGTCTCAAAGTGGGCCATTCTTGCGGGGGCCATCGTCGTGGTTGTAGGCGTTGGAGGATACGAAGTTTTTCAAGCGAGTCGCCCCGCGCAAGATCCTACGGATGAGACCGTTGAACTCAGCGCAAACTACCCACAAGCATCGACCGTGTGGCCCACACCTGTGATCGACTCTGGGATCATGGCAGTCAACGCTGCGCCGATGCAGCCAGTCGCACTTCAACCGGCCGGCGAAGTTGTCGAGCGCAGCGCTTCTGCTGGTTCCGCTCCGTCACGGCAGACAGCATCCCAACCTACACCACTGCCTCCCGCGACGCCAAGCAACGGCGCTAGTCGCACGGGGATTGTCCCGCAGGCAGCAGGCCGGACGTTTAGTATTTCGCCCGTTAACCAAGGAAAATG
>JANNCG010000395.1:0-8456 GCA_031386385.1 Myxococcales bacterium | reverse complement strand
GTTGAGGGTAGTGAAGGGGCAAACGAGCCGCAAAAAAGCGAAAGCCTCGCAATATGCACCGCCAATCGAGGTGTGTGAGCGCGCGTTTTCGTCGCTGAAGAGTCCGTTTTTCGCGCTCTTCGCGCTCTTGGAGACGGGCGTGGATTGGGTCGCGTACCAAGGTGGATGTGCGTTGTTGCGCTGGCAGCCGATTGACGGGTTTGAGTGAGGGTTCAAATTTTGTAACGGGATGAGATGACGCTGTTTCTCGTTAAAGAAAGTGCCTACAAATGCCCGTCCGACCGAGTGCCATCTGGGAAATGTTCCTCCTGCTATGGGGGATCGCAAACATCCCATTCGTATTTTTGTGCCTTTGTTCGTTTCGAGCACCCTTCGACTGGCGAAAGGTAGCGGTGTTATGGCTCGGAGTGAACGCCGGTGTTCTCGGTGTCGGAACGTTGCTCCAAAAGACTTGGCTGCTATACGGTGTGACGCTGGCCGCGCTGCTCTTCCGAACGGTCTGGATTCGAGTCGGCAGCAACGCCAAAACTTAGGCAGGCTCTCGGTTGGCAGCGTGCCTTCATTCGAAATTTGACCACACATCAAGCGCAGAGATTCGGGTCTGCGGGAGCTATTCCCACTGGAAACGCGCAGCAGCACCGATCGCCGCTGCGACACTAGAGTCGCGACGAAACTGAGCAAGCACAAGTGATAGTTTTGCATGACGCTCTTGAGCCTTCGCTCCGACGAGAGACTAGCGCGCGTCCGTGGGAACATCTAACGTCGTGCCAACACAACCGCCGTCCGGCTCACTTAAACCCAAGAAACATTGACAAGGGCGAACGCAGGCAAAATTGTTGTCGTGAGCCGATCCTTGTGGGCATCCAGCGGCTCCACACCCTCGTAGAAACTCATTCGGACAGCAGTACTGCCCGCATAAAAATGTCCCACACGGATACATCGCGTCAACGGTTCTTACATCAACACGCACTTCGTCCTCGCGACTTGCGGCGTCCAAAATCGTAACGTCGCTTGCGTCAACGATAGCGACTGCTCGCCCGCAGTGCAGAGCAAACGTACTCACCAGAGCGACGAAGGTGAGCGACGAAAGTTGTGTGTGTGTGGTTCTCAATAGGACACCATAGCTGAGTACAAGCGAGTCGTCATTGGCGCACGCGATTCCATCCACACGCACAGGTGTTTTCCGTCCTGTGGGTCGTCGCGCGCTGCGACCCCGAACATTTCCACGTATCAGTCGTTACGGTGGTGATATCCTGAGCGGATAGTCTACAGCGATATTGGAGGCTGAACTACCCTCTGCCGTGTATTGCCCGCCGATAAAAACGTAGCCCGCGACGTAGGGTGTTCCCCACGAGACCGTATGGCTGGATGAATGTGCTAACTGAGCCCGTAACGAAGAAAGTGACGACCTGGATGAAGTCTCAATCTACAATCGGCGAGCAAGAACCCTATGAGTGGTTCTTAGACGAAATCAAAAAGGACGCGAACGAAAAAGGCTTCCTGATGGGCGAAGCAAAGGGCAAAGCTGAGGGCGCGCTTGTTGCGGCAGCAGCGATCCTTCGATTGGTGTTAGCGAAGCGCGGGTTTGTTCTCAGCCCACATATTGATGAGCGCATCACGTCGTGTACACGGGATGAATTGCTGCAACAGTGGCTCATACGCGCGATCGACGCACCCACCCTTGGCGACGTTTTTAGCGAAACGGCCTAAGCCAGCACGCATCGGCACAGGAGTTGAGCGTGGATTCAGATCGAGAAAATCGCGACGAAATCGGGCAAACACAAGCGGGAAGCGCCATCGCCAAGGCGCGATGAAATGGGTGTTTGCGTTGACCGTGGCGTTGTCATTCTTGCTCAGTGCTGGTTGCACGAATCGCACGATGCAAAGACGTGACCTTGAGGGGGTTGCCGTTCTCCCCGTGCATCCCTGGTGCGAACTGCCACGTCGAGCGGCATTGAGGCAGCAAACGCTCCGTGAGGCGTGCGTCTTCGATCGCTTACTTCGAGACCGCGGATTTGAGGCACTCAATTTATGGGTAAGAACCACGACAAACCAATGTCGGCTGCTCCACGTTGACACAGGGAGAAGCTGCGCATCACTGCAGGTTTGGACGTCAGCCGAACCTCCTGCACTGTTTCCGGCTTCGGCGGGTTTCTTCGGTGAAATGTACGTCGGTACCGGAGCTGACGAATCGCCTGCAATTTGTCTGCGCAACTCAATATGCGGATTCTGCAGCCGTGTCAGCACTCAATCGTCCACCACAATCGTGTTCGAGCGCCTGTCGTCCTGCGGTGCTTGCGGCGACATTGACTGGAGCGTGTGGTACCGCACCGAGCAGGAGTGTCGAGCCACGCAAGGATGATGCGCTGGACATCCTCACTGCCCAACTCGAAGCACGACAGTTGGCGAAAAAACCAAAGCATCGCGCAATGCAACTCACTTCCCCTCCCGCTTCACCCAACTGCTCCAATACGCCTCAGCCCACAGCAGCGCCGCCGTATCGACGGAGATATCAAACACCTCCCCCTTGCCCCACGCGCGCCCATACGTGAGGCACTGAATGCTCTCTTGCACGCACCCAATAAACAACGTCCCCACCGTTGCAATCATCACCGACCGCACATGCCCCAGCGTCGCCCGTCGCAAAAACGAGTAGCAGCTCCCGTATAAAATCAAGTGCGCCGCAATGTGCAGCGGCTCGCTTCGCAGCAAATTGCGAAGCCAAATCCACGACGAGACATAGTTTTGCAGCCACCACGCTCCGACCCACAGCCCCGCCACGATAAGCACCAACGCACCCACCCACGGCCACGCTTTGCCTCGCTGCGTCTCACCCGAAGCACTCACTACAGGACCATCTTATAACCCACGCCATGCACCGTCAGAATCGTCTTCGGTGCATCGGGGGTGGCCTCGATCTTCTTGCGAAGCTTCACGATTAAGTTGTCCACCGCGCGCGCGTTGATCGCTGACACTCCCCAGACTTTATCGAGGATTTCATCACGCGTAACCACGTTGCCAGCGCGCTCAAACAAGACCTTGAGCGCCTCGACTTCATAAAACGTCAGCGGGTACTCTTTGCCCTTAAACTTCAGCGTATGCCCCGCGAGGTTGGCCTCGGCTTCGCCCAGCCGAAGGACCGACGGCAGCGCTTTGCTGTGCTCAGACCTGCGCAAGATGGCTCTTATCCGCGCGACCAGCTCGCCGATCGAAAAGGGCTTAGACACATAGTCATCCGCGCCTGCATCAAGCCCACGAATCTTGTCGCTCTCTTGCGACCTCGCCGACAAAATCAAAATCGGAACCGTCCGCGAGATCCTTCGCAGCTCTTCACACACCGCATACCCATTGGTGTCTGGGAGCATCAAGTCCAAGATCACCAAATCGGGGTTTGACTCGCGAAAAAGCACGACTCCCTGCTTGCCCGTAGTGGCCGCAACGGCGCGGTATCCCTCAAAACCGAGGGCGTCAGAGAGCCCAAGGATCATGTCTTGCTCGTCTTCAATGAGCAGAATTGTCTTCACTCAGCGGGGACCTTCGATGCAACGGGGCGAAAGTGCGAAGCGGCGTTCTCCATGGCGTGAGCGAGCGCAAAATCTTTCGCAGTGACCCCGCCTTCGTCGTGTGTGGTCAATGAAATATGCACGCGGTTGTATACATTGGACCACTCGGGGTGGTGGTTCATAGACTCGGCCACAAACGCAATCCGGGTCATAAACGCGAAGGCATCGGCGAAGGTCTCAAAGACATAATCTCGCTCAATCGCCAAGCGTTCTTCGTTGTAGGTCCAACGTGTGAGTGTGCTGAGACCTTCGGTGATATTCGATCGAGAGAGCGCCATGTGTTGAACCCGTGGATTTAGCATAGTGATGGCATGACAAGCAGAGAAAGCACTGGTACTTACGTGGGGCCATGCCAAACGCATACATCTCGGGCGTCGCGATGAACGTCCCGGACAACGTTGTGACCAATGATGATCTCCGCGAAAAGTACGGGATCGACACCACACACGAGTGGGTTCTGCAGCGAACAGGGATCGAAGCTCGGCGCTATGCTCCGGAGGGAGTGGGCCCAGATGAGCTGGCTGTTCCAGCGGCGCAGAAGGCCATTGAGCGCGCGGGGCTGAAGCCCTGGGACATCGACATGATCTTGTTTGCGACCCTGTCGCCGAAGTGGCACTTTCCGGGATCGGGCGTGCTTTTGCAGCGACGGTTGGGGTTGTGCGAGGGCGAAAATGCGCGGTTTGTCCCCGCGATGGACATTCGCAACCAGTGCTCGGGATTTATTTATGGGCTCGCCACGGCGGCCTCCATGATTCAGTCCGGCGGGTGCAAGCACGTGTTGGTGGTGGGCTCTGAAGTGCACTCTGCGGGGATGGATTTTACCACTCGCGGACGCACGGTTACCACGCTCTTTGGAGATGGTGCCGGTGCTGCTGTATTGAGCGCAACAGACGAAGATCGTGGCATGCGCGGTTGGTGGCTCGGCGCCGATGGCCGCTACGCAGACGCGCTTCGGATGGAGGTCTTCGATTTTGCAAAACGTCCGTTTGTGGCGCTTGAGTCAAAAGAAGGCGATGGCCGGATTCCCCCAGAGACGCTGTGGCCGCAGATGGACGGCAAGGTGGTGTTCAAGCACGCTGTTGAGCGCATGGGACAGGTCCTCACCAACGCTTGTCGCGAAAAGGGAATCTCCCTCACCGACATCGACTTGTTTTTATTTCACCAAGCGAATATGCGCATCAATCAGTACGTGGCGAACCACCTGGGGATCCCCGACAGCAAGCTGATCCACAACATTCATAAGTACGGAAACACCACGGCGGCCACGATTCCAACGCTCATGGCCGAGGCGGTTGAGACCGGTCGGTTAAAGCCCGGGATGAAGGTCGCGATGGTTGCCTTTGGTGCGGGCTTCACCTGGGGCGCGGCCCTGATGGATTGGTAGGACTGGTATTACCGGTGACTGACTCTTTTCGCGCAGTGTTCTTTGGGACACCACAGTTTGCTGTCCCTTGTCTTGATGCGTTGTGCTTGGTCGCAGAGTGTGTGGGCGTTGTGGTGCAGCCGGACAAGCCCGCGGGTCGGGGCAACGTGATGACCGCGCCGCCGGTTAAACAGCGTGCGATTGCGCTGGGGATTCCTGTGATTCAGCCGACGAAGGTCAAGGACGGGACGCTCGCTCAGTGGCTCGTTGATCAGCGTGTGGATGTGGCCGTGGTGGTGGCCTATGGACGCATTCTGCCGCTCGCTGTGCTCAGCGCCGCGAGGCTTGGCGCGGTGAACGTGCATGCATCGCTGCTGCCCAAGTTTCGTGGGGCCGCCCCCATCCAGTGGTCCGTGCTCAAGGGTGAGACACACACCGGCGTGACCTTGATGCAGATGGACGAGGGGATGGACACCGGCGCGATTCTCTCGCGGCGCATTGTTGAGATTGGCACTCACGAGACAAGCGGTGAGCTTGGTGCACGGCTGAGCGCGCTTGGTGCAGAGCTCATTCGCGACGATTTGCCTAGGTTTTTGCGCGGTGAATTCACACCCATTCTGCAAGATCACGCGCTCGCAACACACGCCCCCATGCTCAGCAAAGACATGGAGCTGCTCAACTGGAAGCGCCCCGCTCAAGAGCTTGACGCACAAGTGCGAGGGCTCGACCCGTGGCCTGGGACTTCGACACGGTTAGGCGCGCGACGTGTACTCATTCACCGCGCAACCCTCGTGGACGCCCCCATTTTGTCCGCTGGAATCCCCGGTGAAATCGTCCGCGTGGATCGCGACGTGCTCTGGATCGCGACGGGTGCTGGAGCTTTGGGTGTGACCGAGCTACAGCTCGAAGGCAAAAAACGTTTAACTGTCCGCGAGTTTCTCGTCGGCCATCCACTCCGTGTGGGGACACTGTTCGGCGAAGGAATCATCTCATGACTAAACGTGTACTTTGGGGACGACAACAGGTGAAGACGGCGCTGCAGGAGGGCGTCGTTCCGTCAGTGATTTTAGTGGACAATGATGACGCTGAGACCGAGACACGCGCGTTGCTTGATCGCACAAAGTTTGGTCGCTTGCCGCTGTATCGCCGACCCACGCGTGAGCTTGATGCCATCGCACGAGGCGGCAAACATGAGGGGATTATTTGTATCAACGGCGAGTACAGCTACATCGATCTGGATCAGCTATTGTCGCGCAGAAAATCGCCAGATCTCTTTTTGTGTCTTGATGAGGTGACCGATCCTGGCAATGTGGGCTCGATCTACCGAAGCGCCGCGGCGTTTGGCGTGGATGGGGTGATCTTTACCAAAGACCGCTCGGCCACCGTCAATGACACCGTTGTGCGCGTGAGCAATGGCGCTACAGAGCTTTTGCGCACCGCCAGAGTCACCAATCTTGTGCGCACCATTGAGCGTCTTGCGGACGAGGGTGTGGTCACCGTGGGGCTCGAAGCAGATACGGCAATCACCCTAGAATCCTTGGATTTAACCCAGCCAATCGCGTTGGTGATGGGATCTGAGGGCAAGGGATTGCGAAGGCTCGTGCGTGAGCGATGCTCGGTCTTGGCAAAGATCCCGATGCAGCCGCCGTTAGACTCTCTCAACGTCGCGATGGCCAGTGCGGTTGCGCTCTACGAAGTGCAGCGTCAACGTCGCGCGGGAAGCACGCCAACATAGCTTGTCAGTATTCATCACAGCGGCTCTAGCCTTCGAACTTTAGAGAATTTTTTGAAGCGCGGCCCCAGTGCAACCCGCGCCGCAGCAAGACAGCGGCGCACGTGCCTTCGCGCATAGCGCTCAGGAAAACCCCTCGTCATTGTCATTCCTCGGGGGTCGTTGGAGATGCTTTGGGCGTAGAGCTAAGGGTGCGTGTGACAGGAGGATCTCAGAGTTCGTCCGAGTTAAACTTCGGTTGATCGACCGAACGCTCTGATACAGCAAGAGCAAGCTCCCGCCAACCCTGAGGAATGACAATGACGAGGGGTTTCCTGAGCGCTGCGCGAAGGCACTTGCGCGGAGGTCTTGCCTCTGCGCTTCGCGCACGCCACTGTGATGAATGCTGAGAGGCTTGCTGAAACCGCCTGAGGCTGCCGAACCCCTGCGGTTACTGTAAACTCACGATATTGGTTAAGAGCGTTAGTGAAGAGCGTTAAGTAGCCGCTGCCCGGTGGTGGTGATCTCACGGCAGAGCATCTCGACGCGAGGTTCTGCGCGCTCAATCCAGCGCTCTAACAGCTCGCGTCGCTCGGCAAACGCCTGCGATTGATCCCACAAAATCTCTGCGATCGCCTCGTCGGACAACACTCGAATAAGCCGCTCGGCGTGCAACATGGCGAGGGCAAAGTCTCGCTTCGGGTCCCAGTTTTGCGTGAGCGTGCGCTTCCACTCGTTGACCGGAAGCTCGGTCACTGTCTTGATTTTGTCCACCGCCGTGCGGGTCACCAAGAAGCGCTGAACGGCGAGGGACTGCTTTTGAATCTTACCCACTCGCCGGTCAAGCGGGTCTCTCGCGCTGACCGCACGCCACTGTGCTTGCGCGATTCGAGAGGCAAATTCGCTGGGTTTTGCGATGATCCCCGCGAGGGTATCTTTCATCGCCATCAGCGACTGGATCTGGCTTGTGCCTTCATAAATCGGCAGGACCATCGCGTCGCGCAAGAGCTTCTCGACGCCATAGTCTTGCGTATAGCCAACCCCTCCATGGATCTGGATGGCTCTCTTTGCGATCTCAACGGCCTTCTCGCTCGTTGAGTACTTGAGCAACGGAGTCAATCTTCGAGACATCGCTTTGAGCTTCGGAAGCTCGTGCTGAATCATCTTTTTCTCGCGATCAGTCACACCGGACGAGAAGCGCTCTAAGAGCCCAATCTTGCGACCCTGCTCTTCGACAAACGCGCTTGTCACGGCCAGCGCGCGCAGCGCTTGAATATCCGTGCGCATCTCGTCGAGATAGTCGGCGATCATCTCGTGGCGCGCGATCACTTTGCCCATGCTCTTTCGTTGCGCGGCGTACTCGCTCGCGGCGCGGTAGGCGTTCTCCATGAGGCCAATCCCCTCAAACGAGACGCCAATGCGCGCGTTGTTCATCAGGGTGAGCATGTATTTGAATCCTTCGCCGCGGTTGCCTAGCAATTTGCCAGGTGATTTATCGAAGTGCAATTGCGCGGTGACGCTGCCGTGGTGGCCCAGTTTTTCTTCGAGACGACCGATTTGTACCGTGCGTTTTCGGGTTCCGTCCGGGAGGTCTTCGTAGGCACGAACGAGAAACATACTCAGCCCGTTGAGGCCCGCCATGGGTCCCGCCGCGGCTTCGTCCTTGGCCTCTTCCGTGCGCGCGATGACCAGGTGATACTTCGCGTGTCCCGAGGTGATAAAAATCTTCTGTCCCGTGAGCAGCCACTGTCCGGAGGCATCTTGCTCGGCAAAAGTGCGCAAGCGCGCCATGTCGCTTCCGGCATCAGGCTCGGTGATA
>JANNCG010000357.1:0-1907 GCA_031386385.1 Myxococcales bacterium | reverse complement strand
GTTCGTGGCCTCAACGCCCGGCTACAAGAGTGGTATCGCCGCGTTCGGCACAACTCAGTCGAGACGCTTGCGACGGCGGGAATTGTCATTGGTCCTAGCGACACAGCGGGGAGCACGTAGGGGTTGCGAGAGGATTTCGTCACGGGTTTGACGGAGAATGTGCTGCAATTTATGAGTGAAAGTTTGATGCAGTGGTCTTGATTCGCCGACGTTGAGCCGTTCAGCTTTCGTTAAGGCGTGCGTGCGATGGTTGCCCTCATGCTCCATCTTACCGCCCAACGTATTGGTTTGCTGCGAACGCTCACCCTGACGCTCGCGCTTAGTTTCAGCACCGGCTGCGCCTCTGCCTCGCGTGATCGCGCTTGGCTGCAACGAGCTGTCGTTGCTCATACGGGGCACTCCCTGGCGCCACGGGAGAGCGGATCGGGTGACTCTAACGCACAAGATTCTCTTCCGCCCGGTTGCACGCTTTCGGATGGTCTTGATCCAAACGAAGCCGTCGCCGTTGCTCTCTGGCGAAGTCCCAGCTTGCACGCTGAGCTGACCGCGCTTGAGACTGCGCTCGCGGACTTTGACGAAGCACGACGAATCGCCAACCCACGGCTGTCGCTGCTAGCGCCGATCGATCCGCGCCAGCTCGCTGCGATCCTCGCGTTGCCGATCGAAGCGCTGTGGCAAGCCCCTGCTCGCGCCACGGCGGCGAACCGCGAACTCGAACGAGTTGCAGAATCGCTGGTACAAATAGTGCTCAACGTTGTGCGGGACGTGAAGATAGCGCACGCGGACGCGCTCTTTGCGCAGGCACGCGCCACGTTGATGCAGCAGCGGGTGGAGCTCTGGCAGACCTCGTTTTCGCTTACGCAAACCCGAGCAAGCCACGGCGAAAATGCCCCCGGCGAGATCGCCCCGCTGGGGGCCGAGCTCGCGATCGCGCAGGACTTGTCCCAGCGGGCACAGCACGAACTCGCAATGGCGAATGCTCGGTTGCTTGGACTGCTTGGGACTGATTGGACGGATCTGCCGCCACTGGTGACGGGGCCTGAAGTCGGCGTCGGGAGGGCGTCACCCGAGCAGCTTGTCGCGCGAGCGCTTCGCAATCGGCCAGATCTTCGCGCCGCTCAGCTGGCTATTCATGCGACGGCCGCGCGCGCCAGGTGGGAGCGATCACGTGTCTTTTCGCTGATCGCAACAGTTGATGGCCAGGCGCCTGTGGGCTCGCTCTCGCCAAATTTTTCTGTTGGTCTTCAGTTTGAGCTACCGCTCTTTGCACAAAACCAAGGAGGAATTGGTCGCGCAGAAGCGAGTGTTGCTCGGGCCGGATTTCAATATGCAGCGACGCGCGTGCTAGTGCGAGCTGAAGTCCTCACGGCGTACCACTCGCTTGAGCGCGCACAGCGGTCGCGAGTTGCGTATCATACGGTCCTCGATGCGCACACCGAGGCTGTGACCGCAGCACAGCACGCTTTCGACGACGGCGCGGAGAGCTATTTTTTTGTGGTTGACGCCCTGAGACGACAGCAGGACACGCAACTTCGGCAGCTTGAGCTCGACGCCGATGTCGCAAGATCGGTGGCCGAGTTGTCGCGAGCTGTGGGCGGTCTTGAGACCGAGGTGCGGTCATGAGATTGACTCAATTGTCTGTTGTTTTGCTGCTCATTGTGCAGATTGTCGGCTGTGCACCGCATGCACCCACTGAGTCATCCTCGCACGTTGCGCCTGCAAGGATTGATCGGGCGACGTCACTTTCTGAGTTGAGCACCGTTGTGTTGACCTCCGCGGCTGAACGAGCGCTTGCGATCGAGGTCAAGCCCGTCGAGCGCTTCGAGCTGCCCCGCTCGCTCACTGTTGGAGGAGAGGTGATGGTGGTTCCGGGGCAAGACGTTGTGCTCACGGCGTCAGTGGCTGGA
>JANNCG010000331.1:0-3515 GCA_031386385.1 Myxococcales bacterium | reverse complement strand
GTCCGCGTTGTAGGTGGGAATCCGCCCAAACGGCGATGCATACTCAAAGGACACCGTGCGCTCAATGGACTCCATCCCGTGCTTCACGACAACACGGACAAAGTGACCTCCGTAAGGGCCCGTTCGTCGATTGGGGAGCTGCGTACCGATCTCTCGGGTTCGCGTTCCGGTTGCGGTCACCACAACCATCCCCATGCCATTGACATCGACGTTGTAGCCCCATCCCCAAGGGGCCATCATACGCACCGCCGTCGCAGGCATCTCGCCGTCGACAAACCATGAGACTTCGGTGGGTTCAGCGCTGCGCCACGGCAGCACTTCAATCCCGAGGGTCGGCGTCGTAATCAGATCAGCGTCACGAAAGCCTGAGAGTCTCACGCGCTCTTCGACATCAATCCGCACGACGGCGCCATCGTCGTCGATCACAATGGCGCTGTTGCCGCTTGAGTCCACGGCGATCTTGCTGTTGGGTCCAAAACGGGGATCTCGGGCGAGGGCTTCCCATGTTGTCCCGTCGGTGCGAAGGACATCGGTGCCCCAAATCACCCAGGCTTTGCCACCACCACCGCCGACGGCACCGGGCGCTGAGCGAGAAGTTCCATTGACCCAGCCGCCCGCTTCGTTTCCGCGCAGGATGTACACCCCGCGCTCGGTTGAGACCACCGCTCGGTCGTCCCCCATGGACGCTAAGTGAAACACTGCGCCAAGCGCAAGGTTGACTGGCATCTCTGTAAACGTCGTAGTGGTGCCATCAACGTAGCGAAGGCGTCGAACATTGGGGCCTGTTTTGAGCCAAAACTCAAGGGCTCCCGCGTCCGCGGTGATCGACGCAATTGTGTCCACATTGGTGACGGGACCCCGCGCGTCGTTGAGCTGGAGAAACGTTCGTCCCGAGCTCAAGTATAACCCCGAACTTGTACCCCACAGGGAGGCTCCGTTCAACACCGCGAGTGAGGTTGCAGCATTGAGAACCGCTGGGAGCTGAGCGCGACGAGAGAGCGAGTTTTGAATCAACAGCGCTGACCCGGCTGTCGCTGCGAGGATTTCTCCAGGAGATCGTGTTGCAAGAGCCGTGATTCGTCGCTCAGCCACCGTGGCCGTCTCTCCCGGAACGCGATCCACAGCCGAGATATCGCCCCGCGGGCTGACCGCGTACAAGTCACCCGTGAGTGAAGCGAACACTCCTTCGCCTTCATTGCCAATCCATGCCGCCCGAGCTTGTACCCCCATGGGGAGCGTTAACCGTCGAGCGGCGAAGGGCATCCTCGCCCGGGCCATCGCCACAAACATGTTGTTGGGGTTGCCATCGCCGGGGAGTCCCCCATCGCCTTGGTTGACGGGTGTACTGCAAGCGCTGGTCGAGACAATCGCCGCAATGACTGAAAAAACACTGATAAATTTTATCACAGGCCGTCCGCACTCCATCGAAACGCTGCGCCAAGTTCACCACCAACACCGTTGCGAGCAGACAGAGGGGCTCCGACTAAGAGCCAACTTGTCGTCCCTGTGCGTTGGGCCGAAACAGAGGCACCAAAGTCTCCTCGCTCTCGAAGATCACCCACCGCGACGAGCCATGGATCATTGGTGAGCGCGGCTTGTGTGAATCCGGCTCCCCCACGAAAACCAAGAATCACTCCTGCAAAATCCGCAGCGGCCGAGTCATCCGGAGAGCCAATGAGCAGCTCTGCAGAGACGTCGCCTGTGAGGTTTGCCAGCGCCATCGATAAGCCAAATCGCACTGAAATCGAGCTTGGCGAGGGGATCACCAACCGATGAGGCGCCACCAGCGTGCGAACTCCGAGAGCCATGTAGTTTCCGTCGCGCACAAACGATGCTCGAACGTCCGCGGGGCAGCCCGCCATCGACACACATTGCGCAAGCGTGCGACCGGAGAGCACTTCAACCGAGGGCCCGCGAAAGGGTCCAAATGCTAGATCAACTGTGCGGTACACCACGTCTGGAACCGTGTCGCCATCGAGATCGCCGGTCCCCAACGCAAAGGTTCGTCCCATGGTCCCTGGGACCACTGGGAGCTCAAAAAGGTCATCGTCGCGCGAGCTGAGGTCTCCAACTACGTTGTTGGCGAAGTTGCGCTCATCGGGGACTACCCAGAGCGACGCTGTGGTGCGCCGACACGTGGATGCCATGTCTGGGTTGCTTCCAAACACTAGCAAAAATCCAGCTCGTTGTGTGGGGACGAGGTTGCCCGTTCCTGCGTTGCGAATAAACGTCGCGACAAACTCATCACAGCCATCGCGATCCAAATCGCCGACTGCGTCCACGTTGAGTCCCAGGTACGTTGTGGCGTCAATGGCTCCAGGCGCCGACGCAAATGGGCTACCAACGTTGGTGTTGCATACCGTGGAGATACCCATCGCCGCGGGTGCGCGTCCAAGAACAACCTCTACCCCGTTGGAGTCAGTGGTTCCGCCTCGCGTGACAATGAGGTCATCGCGGTTGTCTCCGTTTACGTCCGCGGCGGCGATGGCTGTGCCAAATCGATTGAGCTGAAATCCAACGGCACCCGCACCGAGGTTTGAGACCGTTTCACTTCGAGACACCGCGCGCCAGCGCTCAGTCCATTGGCCCGCGACAAGCGAATAAATGTGGATAATTCCACGTGCATTTGCGTTGATCGGGAGGCGATTGAGTCCGCCGTCAGGGCCTCGAACGTTTTGAAAGACCTGACATTCTGCCGGAGTCGTTGCTGCAGTGATCGACTCGAAGGGCTCAGAGACTGCCAGCTCCGATGTGCCATCGCCGTCGAAATCGAGGACCACCATGGGAGAGATCCCAGGTGCGCCAGAAGCATAGCTCCGAAAGTAGCGTCCAAGCGGTGCGCCCATTTCGTTGTAGACCTCAACGGCACTTGTGTTCAGGTTTGCTCCCGCTCGCACAGGAGGCATCGCCATGGGTAGCGCAGGGGAGTGAACCAATGGGGCGTTCACAACGGCTTCAACGGAGGTTCTTGAGGAGAACGATCCAAGCGCGACCAACCCACCTGCTCGATCACCACCCGGAGGCTGTTGCATCACCAACGTCCGGCGTGAAGCCGGTGCCATCCATCGCGTATTGGCCGGACCTGCCTCAGGAGCAACGTAGTCAATCGCACCGCCAAATGGCTGAGAAAACATTCGACCGCCTTCGGTCACAACGGTGTCGCGCCACGGACTCCACACGGCAAGACCACTGCCTCGCATCATGCCAGCACCCCACGCTGCGATACGATATCCCGCAAGCTCGGTGGGGACGGTGTTGGGTGCGGGTGCGGCTCCCTCGATCAACCGCGAGGGCAGCATCAATCGCCCTGTCATGGATAAAAGATCACTGACGGGAAAGCGATAAATTGAGCCAAAACCCCCAGCGACCATCGCCGCAGGTGTCTTTGATACAGCAGAGACCAAATATTCTAACGCGCCGTCGCCATCACTGTCGGCCAGCACTGCGTGTCGACCAAGGCCACGAGAGGCCGCGTCTCCGTACGCAAATGTTCGAGCTTGATCTGTGGTCAAAAC
>JANNCG010000851.1:0-7630 GCA_031386385.1 Myxococcales bacterium | reverse complement strand
TTGCGCGGAGGCTTGCCCTCAGCGCCTCGCGGCCAGACGCTGCGCGAAAACCTCTCCCTACCTCTCGCGGGCGGAAACTAGTGGTGTGGTGAACCTTGAGCAGCGCCCATCGAGGCAGCGCGCTCTGCCCAGTCGCGAGCGTCTTCGCGACCACCCGAGGTTCGGGCTGTGTTCGCTGCCAGTGCGCGAAAACCGGCCTCGGCCTGCGCAAACTGCCCGAGGTGAAACTGCGACGACGCGATCAATCGCTGCGCCTCCCAGCGAACCTGGTCCGTTGGCAATAATGTTTGATCAATACTGAGCCCTTGCCGCAGCGCCGCATCGTAGCGATGGGTGCGCCACAGCTGACGCACAACCAGGTACACGGCCATCGCGTGGGTGCTCGGCTGCGCTGTCGGGTCGGCAATGACAGAGCTCAATCGGGCGACGGCGGTGAGCGGATTGACGGGCAAATTCTCACGCCCCACGAGCAAATCGCGGACGGCCTCCTGCGCCTCAGTCTCCGCCACCGAACTCGGTAGCGTCACGGCCCAACGACGAACCTCAAGCGTGCGAGATTCGTCTTCGTCAAAGACCGAGACGTTCATTTCGGTGTAGAGAGAGCGGGCAGCGGCGGGACCCTCCCAGCGCCATACGACGTCTGCGACACGAGATCGGACTCGCTCGGCAGCAGTGGGGCCTAACACGCGAGCGAGCTCTTCTCCAACGGCACGGGCGCGCTGCGGCTCGTGCATTCGTGTCCAAGCTTCTGCTAATGCCATGCGCGCGTAGGTATCGGTTGGATCATTGCGGACTGCGCGCAGCAGCTCATCGCGCGCGAGAACCACGGCGCCGGTGCTCAGAAGTGTGCCCGCTCGGTTGATGGACTCTGCTGTTTCGTGAGGACAAACACGGGCAAAAATAGACGCCCTCCGAAACCTCGCGCTCGCCCGCTGCTGCGTGGCTGCACGCACGGGCACTGTCACTAAAAAGCGCTTCCATTGTTGCACAAGCACCGAGAGCGAGGTGCCATACGAGTCTTGAAAGTCGCCCGTGCGGTACAGTTGCTGAAACCGCGCGGTCCCTTTTTGCTCGATCAACCAGCGAATAAACGAGCCCGCTGCGGTGTATGCCGTCCCCGCTGAGTGGCCATAAAAACCGATCCCCATGATGGACTCGATGTTCGGGAGCAGCTGAGCGTCCATCATCGCGTGTGTCCACTCGTGCGGTGTCGCGTCGCTCTCACCCTCCCACGCTGCTGCGACGGCCGCTCCTTCGATGATGCCCGGAAGGGGTAGAAGTCGATAGCGCGAGGTTGCATAAAAAGGCCACGCTCCCATCTCGCGAGCGACCGCGTGGGCGAGCTCGTGCTTGAGCACCGGATGCGGAAAGCTTTCGTTTTGCAGGTACACTTCGTTGCGCCAAGGCTTGGCTAAGTAGGTGTCAGCGGCGCCCATCAAGCGTTGCTTTTGCGCCGAGTCTTCAAAGATGAACGCGGTAATGGGCCTGTGAATTTGCAGGCCGAAGTATCTTTCAATTTGACGAACGCGAAACTCGCAGTCTTGAAAGTGCAGCCGGGCGTCGTGGGTTCCGATCGAGCGGGCATAGACGAGGTTGCACTTGGTTCCGTTGATGCGACCCCCGAGCTCTTGCTCAACGTCGGCAGCGTCCATTCGGTGACCGAGCATCGGGCCAGCGGCGTAGACTCCTAGCGCGAGCAGCGTGCTGACGACACTCAAAACCAGCGATGGCGTCGTCGTTGGTCTTCGAAGCTTTGTCGTCTCAACATCCCACAGCGACACAAAGAGAGAGCCGAGCGAGAGCATCCACGCCAACGTCCCGAGCCGGTACGTAAGAATGGTTGAATCCAGCCGAATGGACTCGTCGTAGAGCACTCCGGGCCAAAAACCAAAGAACGGATCAAACGAAAAAACACCAGGCGTTTGGTAGAACCGCACCACGCTCCACACCACAAACACCACAATCATGAGCATCGCCCACAGCCCCGCGCGACCGCGCTTCGAGACCACCGATCCCATCAGCAGCCCCATCATGCTCGCGAGAATCGGACCGGGAAAAGCCACCACCAACCACCAGACAGAGCCCTTTCCGGTCGCGCACGGTGCGCGAAACTTCGAGGCCACCCACGTGATCAACCCGAGGAGCAGCACCCACACAACGGCATAGGTGATAGCGGCGAGCAGGACAGTGGGCCCCGAGCGGTTTTGCTTGCGCTCAACATCTTCCCGCAGCTGAGACGGAATGGTCGCTCCCACACTCGCGGCCGCCACAGAGCCAAGCAGCGCAGCGATCAACGCGCTGACAAATCCCAGGTGATTGCTCATCGGTGAGAGTTGCGCTCCGATGGACGCCAGCACCGCCATCACCAGAAGATGTCGCGCGCGTTTATTGTGGCGAAGGATCAACGCCACATCGCGGAGCAGCGTTTTCACTGCGCCGGAGTCAAATCGCTCTCGCCATCTGCAGCGCCCACAGGCGTCGGAGGAGCCGCGACTTGCTCCGCGGGGAGCAGCGCAAACTCGAGCACTTGCTCAACGCGAGCGACAAAATCGATCGTGAGATCCTTGCGAATCTCTTCGGGAATGTCCTCGAGATCGCGCAAGTTTCGTGTGGGCAAAAGCACATGTTTAATCCCCGCACGGTGCGCCGCGAGGACTTTCTCTTTCACCCCGCCGATGGGCAGGACAATCCCGCGAAGCGTCACTTCACCCGTCATGGCCATGTCCGAGCGCACTGGCCGGTTGGTCAATCGAGAGACGATGGCGGTCACCAATGCGATCCCTGCGCTGGGTCCGTCTTTCGGAGTTCCGCCCTTGGGGACGTGCACGTGAAGGTCGGAGTTTTGCAATACAGCATCGTCGATCCCGAGCTGTTTGGTCCGCGAACGTACATAGCTCATGGCGGTAGCGGCAGACTCTTTCATCACGTTGCCCAGCGAGCCAGTGATGATTGGGTTGCCTTTGCCGGGCATTCTAGACGCTTCGATAAAGAGAATATCTCCGCCGACAGGAGTGTACGCCAGACCGGTCACCACACCGATGGTGGGCTCTCGCTCGGCCGACTCTCGAAGGTACTTCGGCGGGCCGAGAACCTTCTGAATAAACGCAGCGTCTCCGGGCTCGTGGACGTCTTCGCCCGCTGCAAGTCGTACCGCAACCGCACGACAAACTGCGCCGATTTCTCGGGTAAGCGACCGAACGCCTGCCTCTCGAGTATAACCTTCAATTAATGCCTCGTAGCCCGACTCGTTCCACTCGAGCCGGTCCGGGGTCAGTCCGTGGTCCGCAAGCGCGCGTGGCGCGAGGTAGTCCCGCGCAATATTGAGCTTCTCGGTCCGAGTGTATCCGGCGATTTCGATCACCTCCATGCGATCGAGCAGCGCGGCGGGGATGGCATATCGGTCATTGGCCGTACACACAAACATCACGTTTGAGAGGTCATACGGCTGATCGATGAAGTGATCCATAAACGTGTTGTTTTGCTCGGCGTCGAGCACCTCAAGCAGCGCACTGGCAGGATCACCGCGCTGATCGGTACCCATCTTGTCGACTTCGTCCAAGACGATGACGGGGTTCATCACTTTGGCCTTCTTCATGGCCTGAATAATCCTACCCGGAAGAGCGCCTACGTACGTGCGACGATGTCCGCGAATTTCGGCCTCGTCACGAACGCCGCCGAGCGAAATCCTGACCAATTGCCTGCCAATCGATCGCGCGATGCTCTTTGCGAGGGAGGTCTTACCAACTCCGGGAGGACCAACGAAGCAGAGAATCGGGCCCTTCTTGTCCTTGCGAATCTTGCGGACCGCGATGTACTCGACCACGCGTCGCTTGATCTTTTCGAGACCGTAGTGGTCTTCATCGAGCGCTCTTTTGACGGCATCGACGTCAAATTTATCCTCGGACATCTTGCTCCAAGGCAAATCCACAATCCACTCAACATACTGTCGGGTGACTTGGTACTCGGCGCTGTGCGCTTGCATCGCGCGAAGACGACCAAGCTGTCGGCGTACCGCCCGCTCAACATCGATGGGGAGCTTTGCCTTGGCAATTCGCTCGCGA
The DNA here is from genome assembly GCA_031386385.1 of Myxococcales bacterium. Taxonomy (GTDB): domain Bacteria; phylum Myxococcota_A; class Polyangia; order Polyangiales; genus JANNCG01. The sequence continues at coordinate 3,569 of JANNCG010000851.1, read as the reverse complement.
AGTTGGTCTAGCTCTTCTTCGCTCTCATCGTTTTCACCCAGCTCTTCTTTGATGGTCTTAAGCTGTGCACGAAGGATGTCCTCACGCTCACTGCGCCCGAGCTCGCCCGAGACGATGGTCTGAATTTCTTTTCGGACTCGATGGACGCTTAGGACTTTTTTCGCCAGAGCCTGCGAGAGCTTCAAACGCTCATCGATCGCGAAGGTCTCAAGAACTTTCTGACGGTCTGTTGGTGTGACCTGAGGGGCAGGCAGATGCAGCGCCACCAGGTCTGCGAGAGCGCCTGGATCCGCAGCGCTTTCGGCGACGGTCCCGACCTCACGAGGCACTGGCGGCGAGTGTTCTGCCAGGGCTTTTGCGGTCTCTCGAAGCTCTGTGGCGAGCTGCTCAATCTCTGGAGTGCGCGTGAGGGCCTCGGTGTGCCTCACGACCATTCCCTTCAAGTACGGAACCTCTGTCACCACCTCGCTCAGCGTGAAGCGCCCAAGGCCCTGCAGGACGACGGAATAGTTGGTGGTCCCGAGCTTGATCACTTTGACCACTCGCGCGAGCGTGCCCACAGAGTACAGATCGCCAGCAGTTGGGTCTTCAGTATCGGGATGCCTCTGAGTAATTACCCCGATGATTCGCGTCCCGCTTGCTGCAAGATCTTCGATCAACTTCACTGACCGCGCCCGTCCGACGTTAATCGGAACCACCGCTGCGGGAAACAACACGGCGTTGCGCAAAGGAAGAAGCGGGACCAACTCAGCCGCGAGGGGCGGCGCGTTTGGATCGTTTGTCATTCGTTCGTAAACGGGAGCCTAGCGCACACTATGGCGTTTTGGGCTTTTTTGTTTTCTTCAAAGCCGAAACCGACGAAACAGTGAGTCCCAATCGCTTCATCACTTCTTTCGCAAGCTTCGTGTAGTCCTCACGCCCTTTGCCCCCCTCGGGTTCGTACTCAAAAATCGTCTGTCGGTGCGACGGCGCACTTTTGTGCTGCGTGTTTGCACGAATGACGGTCTCAAAAACTTTCTCACCGAAGCGGGCACGCAACAGCGCATCCACCTCCGTGGTGATTTTTTCGCGACGATCATAAATCGTTAGCAAATATCCCAGCACTTCTGCGGTCGATCCGGCCCTTAACTGAAGCCTCTCAAGCGTCTCGCCCAGCAGCTTCAGGCCAAGCATCGGCAAGTACTCACACGAGACTGGCACGAGGATTTTATGCGCCGACACCAGCGCGTTGACCGTGAGCAAGCCCAAGTACGGTGCGGTGTCCACGATGATCAAGTCAAACGTGACGCCTTCAGGCGCGCAGTTTGCCAGAGCACGCTCAAAAGCACGCTCACGTCCGTAGGCACCGGCAAGATACAGATCCACCAGCGTCATGCGCTCACCTGCGGGGGCCAGCCACAATCTCTCGACCCGCGTGGGCACAACGGCCGCTGAAAGGGGGAGCTCTTCGAGCAGACACTTAGCTACGTCTGTCGCCGATTCTGCCGGAGACATCCCCAAAAACGCGCTCGCGCTGCCTTGGATATCCATGTCGACTAGGAGCACTCGCTGCCCGAGTCTGGCGCACGCGGCTGCGAGGTTAACGGCTGTGGTGGTTTTTCCGACTCCGCCTTTTTGGTTCGCGATCGCGATGACTGTAGGTGCATTCATAGGTGTGTGCGGCGCGTGCACCAAGACGCACCTTTCGTCAACAAATCGACCACACCGTGACACGAATGTCACGATTGTGATTGAAGAGTCCGACTCGCTTTTGCTACGAGTTTGCGTTCCCGACGGAAGCCGACGTACTTAGACCTACATCAGCCTCCTTCGACGGACATCTGCTCCCTCGTTGGAATCCCCCCAACGCCTCCGGCGACTTTCGATCCTGAAAACTCGCAGGACCCATTGAAACGACAAACGAAATGACCCGTTCGATCCAATCCTATCTCGCTCTGTTCTTCGTCTGCTTTGCTCTCGGCGGTTGCCAGGGGATCATTTGGGCGAACTTTGCGGCCGTGTTCGTTACAGTGGGATTGTTCATGGGGACTCTTCAGCTTCGTCGTGCCGCTCGTCCGAGCGCAACTCAGTCCAGCGCTATCACGTCGGTTCACACCACGTCCGAGACAGCGAAGACTCCTGCATAATTTACCGGTAGACGGTTGTGATATGGTCGCGTCGTGACCGAACACCCAGTTGAATTTCGAGGGGCCAATGAGCTCACGCTATCCGATCTAGATTCACTGCGAGTGATTCTGCGGGGTGGCTCGGTGATCGATTGGCATCGGCTTAACTTTCGCGACGATCACGACATTCAAGAGTTTTTGCGGTCTCACGAGTTTGACCTTGAGGACCCCGACGATCTCGATCGCACGCAAGAGGTGAAGGCTGAAGCGGTGGACTATCTCCGCCGGACCTTTGATTTTCCTATCCCGTCGGCGATTGAGCTCGCGTCGCCGCTTGAGTTGTTTCGATACGCTTCGGGCAAGGGTCACAAGCAAGTATGCGCGTGCATGATCTTAAAGACGATGCACATCATCCATCATCTTCAGGGCCGCGAGCTCCTGTTTTTGCTCCAGGTATCGGACCAAGAGGTCTTTCGCCTGGTCGAAGAAAAAATCTATCGCATCGTAGGCGGAATGCTCACGTCGGGGCTGCCCATTGTTGAATTTTTAGGGGGCCGAAAGCAGCGTGATTCGCTGTACACAAAGCTGCTATCGAAGCGCGAGACCATCGCCGCGCAGATCTACGACAAGCTTCGATTTCGGCTCGTCACCAAGTCCCCAGAAGATCTCATTCCGGTGGTGAACTACCTGTCACGAACACTGTTTCCGTTTAACTATGCGATCCCCGGCGAGAGCACCAATAGCATCCTGGATTTTGACCGACTGCTCGCGAGCACCGATCGATTGACCGCCCTCGCGCCCTGGATTCAGGGGCTCCCGGGCGATCGCTCAAAAGCTATCCCAGACAACAAATTCTCGGCGAAAAACTATCAAGTCGTAAACTTTGTTGTCGATCTTCCCGTCCGTTTGCCAGAGAAATACCTGACCTTTTTGCCAAGCGCAGCGGCAGATCTCGGTCGCGTTGTGTTCGCTCTCGTTGAGTTTCAAATCGTCGATCAGCAGACGGATATTCAAAACGAAAAAGGCGACGCATCGCACGCGCTGTACAAAGAGCGCCAACGTCGGGCGGTGATGGATCGATTGCGCATGGGATTTCGCGAGCATGCCGCTGCCCGAGCCACAATGGAAGAGACGTTTGAGCATCACGCTCCGCCGAAAGACACCATCCCCGATGACTCTGAATAGCTGAAATTTTGCAGCTAACTTATACGAATTCTGTCTGAGGGCGGCGAGACGACCATCACCGGACTAAAACGAGTCCGCAAGCTCAGCGTCCACGGGCCGAGCGCCGGCACGACGAACAAACAGCCGCTGGTCCGGATCTTTGCAGAGATCGTCCGTCGCCATAGCGTTCGCACAGCTCGGGGCGCTCACTCGTCTGCCCGATAGCGGAACCACCACACAGTCGCGGACCCCACACGCGTTGGTGAGCAAACGGACATCCGCCGCCAACCAGGACCAATT
>JANNCG010000300.1:0-14436 GCA_031386385.1 Myxococcales bacterium | reverse complement strand
CCGGCTGATAAGGTTTCACGGTATTGTTGTTAACTCCATGCTTGGATTTCATCGCTTTTACCCATTGAACAAATGATTCATTCTTGTGCATTTTACGAACTCCAATCTTATTCAACATCAGCACCATTTGGTGTCGAGTAGTGCCCGAGGTCAAGTGTTCACCAGCACCCAAAGTATATAGCAATTCTTCGAGTTCAGCAACTCGGATTACAATGGGTTTGTGATACTGCTCAATCGCAGCTGCTGGCTCGTTAACGATAGACTCAACGAGTTCTGCGTCTTGTGATAGCAGCGAGACTCTCTCAGTATCGTCTGTGCTGCGTTCAACCCAAGTTGCGTAGAGTGACCGCAGATCCGACCAACGCTCTCGCTCTTGATACAAGGCGCGCAGCCGTTCAAGCGCGTGGGTGTCAAGTCCGCCGCCTTCAACGACCGTTCGGTGAAATCGCTCGCCGTCATCGGGGCGACCGAGCCGGTCGTCCAAAATCGCTGCCGCTCGCCGCGCAATCGCCACCTTGGTCCCTGGTTCAAGGCTCTCTTTCGCGTGAAGCTCAGTGAGAGTCGCGACGAATTTCTCATCACCGCCACTCTGTTGCGCGAGGCGATCCGCCGCATCGGCCAGCGTGACATCGGATGGCTGCTCTGAATAGATAGCGCGAACAAGCTCAAAGCCTGCGCCGGGATCTGAGAGTCGTGTCCCGAATACTGACCCAAGTCGCAACGCAAGATCCTTGCGCTCAACGCTATCGGTGGAGCTATCCAACAAAATTTGGAGTGTCCACGCCAGCTTCTGCGCATCGCCAGTGGCTTCGAATTGCGGCTCAAGGATCCTCGCAGCGGTCACCCGATGAGAATCCGTTCGGAGCAATTTCTCAAGCGCGACGAGGGATTTTTGGTGCTGAGGTACGAGCGAAAGTGCCTCTTGAAAGCAGACAATCCCCGCGTCGTTGTTGTTCATGCGATCGGTTTGTAGCTGGCCGAGCTTGAAAGCGAGTTCGGCGCGCTCTTCACCGTGCGAACCGTCACGCCGGAGCGCCAGCAGTCCGGAGAGTTCATCCCAACGCTGAGCGCTCTCAGCTAGCCGTGATAGCGACTCAAGCGCAACAGAGTCATTTGGCTGTTTGTCGAGAATGTTCCGATACCGTGCTGCCGCAGCGTCGGGTTGCGAGAGTGCCGTCTCTTCAATCTCAGCGACCTCAGCGAGCAGGGTGTTGCGTTCGCTATCGATCAAGCTTTGAGCCAATCGATGGTCGTACAATTTTCGCAAATCGTCGTAGCGCGACGCACGACGAAGAAGCGCATCAAGCGTTGAGATGACGGTGCCATCATTCGGCAACTTGGCGAGAGCTAGTTGATACCGTGCGATTCCGGCGTCGATTGCACCGAGTTGGTCGGCCTCAATGGCCGCAGCCTTGTCGCGAAGTCGCGCGAGCTCAGCGTCGTCAGTGACCGTCGCGGCCCGTTCGTCAAGGGCCACCACGAGCTCCTTCCATGCCCCCGCAGCTTCAGCACTTTTCTCCAGAGAGTTCTCAAGCTCGAGGTTATCGGGGCGGAGTTTATGTGCCTGAAGCGCCCAACGAAAAGCACCGGGGCGATCTGCTAGTCTGCCAGCGCTCAGGTCTCGAAGTTTTTCGAGGAGTGCTAATTTCTCATCGATCTCGCTAGCGGCGGTATTTGCCAGCAAAATTTCGTACATTTGACCAAGCCGCGACCACTTCTCATCGTTGAGATAAATAGGAACGAGTGCCAGCGCCGCCCGCGCATTGTTTGCCTCAACCGAGAGCACTCTCTCGTAAGAGCGAAAAGCGCGCTGGGGTTGGCCGAGTTTTCCTTCGTAAATTCCAGCGGCCCGAAACGAAAGCGCGACTTTGGTCGCACCTTCGGCTGCACGATCGGCGGATGAGCCGAGGACTTCGACAAGCCCTTCGTAATCATTCGACTCTGCGTACATGGCCTCCAGCGAATCCCAATCGCCCGCAGCGGTGTACGCCTCACGCAGAACGCGGAGAGCTTTTGGCTGTCCCGGTCGAACCTCTAGCACCCGACGCCAAGTGGCAATACTCTTCTCAGTGTTCTCAAGACGCTCGGAATACACAACTCCAAGCTTCATGAGGATGTTCGCTTGAGCTTCAGCATCCCCGGCTTCGCCCGCGCGCTGCTCGAGAACGAGGCTCAACCCCGTCCAATCTTTCTCTTTTTCTGTTAGCTTCTCGAGCGCATCGAGGGCTCCGGGAGTGTTCGGATCAAGTTCAAGGGCCTCGCGCCAGACGGCAATCGCGTCTGCGGGCGAGTTGAGCTTCTCAGCCGCAAGCTTCGCAGCCTCGACAAGGATGTCGCGACGGAGCACGCCACTGAGCGTCGCTGCCTCCTTGCGAACGACATCGAACAGGGGGCGCCACGCGCGACGTTTTGTATAGAGATCCTTCAGTTCAGTGATCGCATCGACGTTGCCCGCGTCGATTGAAAGAATCTGTTCGAGCGGTTTGGTTGCGTTATTGACGTTGTTAAATCGCTCAACCCAGATCGATGCCACCTTGCGGAGGAGTTCAATTTTTTCTGCTGCGCTTGGGGTGTGCTCAACCTGCTGCTCGATCACCTTGATCAGATCTGTGTGCCGTCCGAGCTTCTCATAGCTCTTACCCAATGCCTGAAGGGTGTCAAGATCGTCTGGGGCAAGCGTCAAAATGCTGTTGTAGGTTTGTACAACCATCGGCTCGAGAGCCATTTTGTCCCGGTATACGTCTGCCATTTCGCGCAAGAGCTCAAGGCGACGTGGAAGGGTTTCGACATCTCCAATCGCCTTCGCACCACCAAGGGCGTCAAGGTCTTGTCGAAGAAGCTCGATCACATTGTTCCAGCGACCCACTTGACCGTAGAGACCAAGCAATGATTCGCGTGCGGTTGCATCTGTGGGCTCCAGTCGCAAGACGCCCTTCCATGCGTCGATCGCTTTATCGTTTTGGTTTGCGACCTCAAACTGCTTGGCGATGTCGATCGCCATCATCACTTTTTGCGCTGAATTTGCAGGCGGTTTTGGAGTCGCCTTTGGCGCGATCGATTTGGAAACCTCTGCAGGCTTTTCAACGGGCGCAACCGCCACGGCCACCGGGGCGACCGCAGTGGGCTGCACGATCTCCGCGGCGGGCCCCACGACCCCGACCGCTTCAGGTACAACGACGGACGCCGCTGCAACCGGAGCTGCTTCGACAACAACAGCGGGGACTGGTGCCGCAACAATGACGACCTCGGAGTCAGCGTCATCCTCGACGACGATCTCCGTCTCTGCGGCATCCTCCGGGTCGGACATCAAAGTGCTCGCAGGGTTCTCGTCGAAAAAGCTCTTCGCGAGCGGGTGACCTGGGTTAATCGAACTCAGCCGGCGAAAATACCCCGCGGCGCTTCGTGGATCGTTGCGCACTCGCCAGTGGGTCATTGCAACCTGCACAATGAGCCCAACGTCATTTTCTCCCCCGGGCAGTCGGAGCTGGTCCTCGTAAAGTTTAACCAGATCGTCCGTGCGATTTTGCTCTGACAGCAACATAATTAAAAAGCGATTGGCATCTGAATTTGCAGGATCGACCCGAAGAATCTGTCGATAGCATTTCTCTGCACTCGCGAGATCATTGCGACGCCCAGCGTGAACCCGGGCCGCCCGCTGGAGCAGCGCCACTTTTGAGCCAGGATCTACGACCGCGGTTGCCCCGCGCTCAAGGTGCTTAGCGACATCGTCCCAACGGTCACCACGCTTGCGCAACACACGCTCATAGAGCTGAATCGCCCGAAGATTGCCCGGATCTACGCTGAGGGCTTCGTTAAACAGCATCTCCGCGTCTTTGTCGCGTCCCTTGCCTTTGTACTGCAAGATCACGCCCGCGGCGCTCGCGAGATGAGAGGCAATTTGCGTGGCATCCGCGCTGCTCTCCGCGTGTTTTTTAAAGGCCGTGACCAGGTCCTTCCACTTGTCTTTTTTCATCGCGATCCGCGAAGCGATCTCGGCGCTGTCTGCGTCCGTTGCCTTCACAGACTCAAGCGCTGCGAGTGCCGCGCGATCGTCGAGCAGCTCTTCTTCGAGCATCTTTGCACGCTCGCGAACGATGACGAGCCGCGCTGAAGGATCTGCTTCAACCATGGCTTCGACGTCCAGGACACGCGCCGCCCCTTCGGCCTCGCCTCGCTGCGCTAACACCTTTCGGGCTTGTTCAAGCACAGTCCGAACTTCGTTTCCGAGAGACGACAGCTCGCCTCCGATCGCACGCTCTTCAAGCTGTGACCAGGCCCCATCGTTTTCGGGATCATCGAGAAGAACACCCAAAATTTTGCGAACGGACTCAACACTCATCGAAATTCAGGCCCCTTTGCCTTCTACCCAGCGACAGTATCTGTCGCCGGTGGGGTTGTGATTGATACTTGGAGATTGATTAAGACAACCGCAGCGCAGCTCGTTGTGGGTGTTTTTGGACTTGAACCCCTCTGGCACCGACACGGTCCGAGACGAACACCCAATTCGATTTTTCGAAGCGACAGAATATTCATTGCTGAAGTTTTCTGCGGCTGCGGGTCGAATGAAGTGAGGAAGACTTGGACCGATCACGGCGATAGTGCATCGAAGTTTTTTTCGACGCTGGGTTTGGGGATGGACGGCGAAACACCCCTCAACGAACCACTTTTGGTTGACGGAAATTGGGTCCAACGTTAGCTCACGACACGCAAACCTCTCAAGGAAAAACTCCTACAAATACCAAGTTCAGTCCTTGAATTTATTAAGGAATTTGTAAATTCGTCTGTCGTTTTCTTGACCGCCTTGACGCAAAGTTGCTACGGGCGTCCTTCCCTCTTAGTTTTCGTCTACTGACTGTGTCTCGATGTGTGGTTTGGAGAACACACCTTGGGCTCATCAATCAAGGCAGACGATTTCACAAATCGCAGAAAATAAAGTGAACCTTCAACTTTGCACGTGCCACTGCCCCGGCGGCACAGCTTATGCGAGCGATAGTTTGTCGAAAGTGAAAGAAGTCAGCGTTATGAAGCAAAAAATTGGAGTCCTCTTGGGAGGATGGTCGTCGGAAAAAGACATCTCGATCCGCACGGGCGAAGCAGTTATCGAAGCACTCCGCTCGAAGGGTCATGACGTGATCCCTTTGTATGCCGACCGAGAGCTTGATCGCGCGCTCCGAGCCACGCCGATCGATCTGGCGTTTCTCGCGCTGCATGGACGTTTTGGCGAGGATGGATGCGTGCAAGGGATGCTCGAAACGATGGGAATTCCGTACACCGGATCTGGCGTCCTTGCGAGTGCTCTCGCGATGGACAAGCTCAAAGCGAAAGAGATGTTTCGCCTGCACAACGTCGCCACACCGGCGTATTACGCGCTGGCGGCCAAGCCAACTGCGGTCGAGCTCGAAGGCATTCACGGCTCATTCGGCTTTCCAGTGATCGTTAAGCCTCGTCGTGAGGGCAGCAGCATTGGTGTCTCACGTGCCAATAATTTTGCCGAGCTCACCGACTCGATCGAACAAGCATTTCGACATGATGATGGCGTCTTGGTCGAGCGATTCATTCAGGGTCGCGAAGTCCACGTAGGAATTCTAAACGGTCGCGTGCTCGGCGCCATTGAGGTGGTCCCAAAGCGCGCGCTGTATGATTATCAGGCCAAATACACTCGCGGAATGACCGAGTATTTTTATCCCGCTCGCCTGGCTCCTACCCGTTATCAGGGCGTGCTTCGCCTCGCGCAGCGCGCCGCCGAGGCGTTGAACTGCACGGGGGCTGTGCGCGTCGATATGATGATCACCGAGGGCGAAAACGAGTACGTCTTAGAAGCCAACACCACGCCAGGACTGACGCCAACCTCGCTGCTTCCCAAGATTGCCGCGGGCTGCGGGATTGATTTCGCTTCCCTCTGCGAACAAATTTTGCTCACTGCCGTTGAACGCGCCAAGCCGTTCGAAGCCGCACGAAAGCGCTCACAGACCCAGCCGCACACGCACGACACTGCGCACTGAATACCGTCCCGCTACGCCGCTTCGCGCTTCTGAACGGGGACGGCTTGGATCGTGGTTAGTTTGCGAGCCAAGGCGCGACGCCCTCTGTGCAACCGAGACATCACAGTGCCAATCGGACACGCCAGCACGTCCGCAACCTCGCGATAGCTGAGCTCGGCAACGTCAGACAAAATGAGGACATCGCGAAACTCGGGCAGCAATGAGTCCAGCGCATTTTGCACTGCGGGCGCGAACGTTTTTCGAGCAACTCCGCCATCAAGCTGCTGGGCGCGTAGCACCTCATCGCTCACGAAATGCTCAACTTTTGTTGGATCACGCCCAAGGTCGAGCGCGCGGACCTCGCGTTTTTTCTTACGATACCCGCTGACAAAGGTGTTGAATAAGATGCGATGCATCCATGCTTTTGCGTTCGTTCCCGACGCAAAAGAGTCCCAGTTTTGATACGCGAGCAAGAGCGTATCTTGAACGAGATCTTCCGCATCGCTCCGACGGCCAGTGAGCCGAAGCGCAGCGGCAAACAGGCTGTCCATTGAGCGGTCCATCGCGAGGGTAAAATTCAGTCGGTCCGTCGTCATGCCCAAGAGTTCTTCAAGGATCGGGCCAACGCGCGATGACCTCACAATTTGCAGCATTTCACCCAACTCTGTGGCTCACCAACCACGCCGGTGTGTCAGTGAGTCCTCGGGGCGAGCGCTTGATCGTGCCAAGTTGTCATCGCACCTTCGGCTTACGTTTCGCTCTCTGCCATCGCCCACTGAAGCTCATCCGCGATGTCCGACGCCATGAATCCTCGGCTCGTTTTGCGCGTCTCTCGCAGTCGTTGGCCGGCTCGTCCGTGAAACCAACACGCCTCGATCACCGCACCGAGGATCGAAGGATTCGCGGTGTCCTCAGCGATTCGTGCGGCAATCGCTCCGGCTAGGACATCCCCGCTTCCGGCAACGCCAAGGGAGGGTTCTGCAAATGGCAGGATGCTCGTTGCTTGATTGGGCGCGCCGATCAAGGTGCCTGCGCCCTTCAACACGACGGTGCAGTCAAACCTGTGAGCCAGATCGTTAAGCGCCGCGAATCGATCGGCTTGAACCTCTAGCGCATCGCCCCGACCGAGGAGCCGTGCGGCTTCTAACGGGTGTGGCGTGAGGACACATCGTGGGCCTACGGCACACTGCAGTTTTGCCAACAGCGTGAGCGCGTCTCCGTCAAAAATCGTGCAAATTGGCTCAGAAATGAGCCAGTTACAGATGGCCTCCGCCCACGGTGACACGCCTACGCCCGGTCCAAATACGACGCTGGTGGCTCTTGCTACTAACTTCTGAAGAGCAGCGATTGCGATCTTGGGATCGTTTGAAAGCTCGTGCACCATGGTCTCGGACTGCACCGAGGAGGGCGAGTTATTTGAGAGTCGAGCGAGTGTTACCAAGCCCGCTCCGGCCCGATGCGCCGCGTACGCTGAGAGAACCCCTGCCCCAGTTGTTGGCGGGTTTCCGCCAATCACCAAGACGCGACCCGCCGTCCCCTTGTGCGAACCGGTCGCTCGGGCCGCCATCGTGACTCCCTCGATCAGGTAGCTGCTTGCGCCACCGAGGACGCGAGAGGAGATGGGAGCACCGATCGCACAGACGCGAATTTTGCCTGCGAAATCACAGGCACTTCCGGTGTGGAGTCCCCGTTTGCTGCTGCCAAACGTCAGGGTAAAATCCGCTCGAATTGCCGCTCCGAGCGCGGAGCCATGATCTACAGAAAACCCTGATGGAACATCAAGCGCCACCACAAGCGCACCTTCTTGACGCAGCGCTTCAACCCGCTGGACTGCCGCTGCCGCCTGCCCTTCGAGTGCTCGATTCAGACCCGTGCCAAACAAAGCATCCACCAAGAGCCACTTCGAGGCTGGCGCAGTCACGGCCGCCTCGAAATCTTCAAGCGATCGAATCGACCCATGGACCGCTGCAAGCGCTCCACGCATGAAGTCGCAGTCCGGTGAAAGTCCGTGATGTGTCAGCGCAAACACACTCACGTGGACCCGCGCTACGAGCAAGTGTCGCGCAACAACATACCCATCGCCGCCGTTGTTTCCTGCGCCGCAAAGCACCGCTACGTGAGTTCGTGCGGGGTCCGTGCGCAAAAGTGACAGTATTTCTTCCGCAGCGTTGCGGCCAGCGTTTTCCATCAGCAACGTCGACGGCATCCCATCGGCGATCAGCGTTTGGTCCACGGCGCGTGACTGCGCGGCCGTCAACAACGGGGTCTGCAAGATGTTTCGCCCAATCATGAGGCCCGCGAGTGTGCCCTAACTGCTCTGCATGGCGACCAACATTCGTTGGACCGCAGTCGCAAAGCCAACAAACACCGAATCTGCGACAATCGCGTGGCCAATGTTTAACTCCACGACCTGCGTTATCCTCGAAACTGCACCAACATTCTCAAGGTTGAGGCCATGCCCCGCGGCGACTCTGAGTCCAATCGAGTCTGCGAATTCAGCAGCAGACTGCAGTCGATGGAGCTCCGTCGCCTGCTGCGAGCCGTGCGCATGAGCGTACTCGCCAGTGTGAAGCTCGACCTGTCCCGCCCCGAGCTGACGGGAGGCCTCGATCTGCGCCCTGTCTGGCGCGACAAACATGGAGACAAGAATCCCAGCGCTGACGAGCTCACTGACAACGGGCTGTAAGCTAGCGTATTGCTCAACCACCGCGAGTCCCCCTTCGGTTGTACGCTCTTCGCGTCGTTCAGGCACCAGCGTCACGTGATTGGGTCGCGTTGCCTTGGCGATGGCCAGCATTTCTTGCGTGCAAGCCATCTCGAGGTTGAGCGTCCCATGGACAACATCGCGAAGCACCCGGACATCACGATCTTGAATGTGCCGGCGGTCCTCTCGCAAGTGCACCGTGATCCCATGCGCGCCCGCGCGGAGGGCAACCAGCGCAGACTCTACTGGGTCGGGGTAGACCGTTCCTCTGGCCTGGCGAAGCGTCGCGACGTGATCAATGTTCACGTGCAGCGACGTAGAGCTAACTTTCATCGCTCGTTTCTACGAGCGAAGGAGCGTTCGCGCAATCACTGTTCGCTGAATTTCGCTCGTACCCTCATAGATCCGTCCGACGCGCACATCGCGAACGTGTCGCTCAATCGCAAAGTCCTTCGTATAGCCATAGCCCCCGTGGACCTGGAGCATTCGATCGCAAATAAGTCCCGCTTTTTCGGTCGCAAAAACCTTCGCCATCGCGGCCTCACGCGAAAACGGCTGCCCGCTTTGCTTCATGCTCGCAGCCCGCAAAACAAGCAGTCTGGCGGCCTCAAGTTCGGTCTTTGAGTCGGCGATCATCCATTGAATGGCTTGATACTCTGCGATCGATTTTCCAAACTGTTTGCGATCTTTTGCGTATGCGATGCCCTCTTCAAGAGCGGCGGTCGCGATGCCACACGCCTGTGCCCCGATTCCGATGCGACCCCCATCGAGTGCCATCATCGCGGTGCGAAACCCAGCGCCGAGGTCACCAAGCAGTGCGTCTTCGGGGACCACGCAGTCGTCAAACACCAACGCGCACGTACTCGAAGCGCGCAGACCCATCTTGTCCTCGTGCTTGCTGACCTTCAATCCAGCTGTCCCCGCAGGGACAAGAAACGTCGAGATCCCCGCAGTCCCAGCGCCACCAGTGCGCGCCCAGACCACAAACACTCCCGCAAAGTCCGCTGAGGTAATCCACTGCTTTGCTCCTCGAATGATCCACTGCCCGTTCTCGAGCTTCGCGGTTGTCCGCATGGAGCCAGGGTCGCTTCCTGCCTCTGCTTCACTCAGCGCAAACGCGCCCGCACGGAGGGCGCCCGTCGCGAGGCCACGAACATAACGTTCACGTTGTGCCGACGAGCCAAAATGGGCAATCACCTCGCCCACCATATTGGTCACACCCATCGTGACCGAAGTCGAAGCGCAGCCCCGTGCGATCTCCATCATGGCAAGCGCGTACGCCACCGCCCCGGCCTCTGCGCCGTCGTACTCGCTAGAAATGTTCACAGCTAAAAGACCGTTCTCAGCGAGCGCGTCGAGCACTGACGCAGGGAGCTTTTCATCACGCTCAAACTGCGCAGCGTGTGGTTTAAGAAGCCGTTCAGCGAGCGATTTTGCAGACTCTCTGATAAGCAGTTGCGTTGGGTCAAGTTCGAGTTTCATCGATGCTACTTTGGATCTAGCGAAGGTTGTGCACGACGCGAAGTGTGTAAACAGTACGCTCTATTGGACACGAAATGTTACGCGGGCTGCGTACGATCCAGGATCCGCTACCTGCCAGGTGGAGACCTCTTGAACCAAGCACTGCACGGCCTCTGCGGCTTCGTGATGGTTGACCGAAGCGCTCGCGGTAGCAACACGCCCACCCGGAGCGATGTAGGTCGTCACATCTGCTTGGGCCCCATGAGCGCCGTGCAAGCACTGCGTAAGTTGTGGCCGCCGCCGGTCAATCTGTCGCTGAATTCGCGACACTTCCCACGCTACCGCCGGCCGAGCGTCCTCGCCACCCTCAAACGTGATGGGCCCCCAGGTCGTCTCGGTCTCGCCGCCACACGGTCGTGGAAAATGCAAGCCAGCCAAGATTTGCTTCATGCATTCGGACGTGCTGTGGTCTCCGATTGTGTCGGCAGTGGGCAGCACCCAACGCACCGCACCATCCGTCCCGATGCGAATTTTGTAGCTCACCGCGCCAGCGAGGTACGGAAGCTCTTCAAGCCGACGGGTGTAGCACTGCTGCAGTTGGTTGACTGCGGGGTTCAGCGTAGCGCTGACCTGGCCTTGGCGAATGGTTCCTAACTGACCCTCAATCGACAGCCCACCGCTGCTTGATGGCTCGGGACAGGCATTTGGATCTCGGACCGCGACCACCTGCGTCGAGCTGCCAGAAGTTTGCGTCGAGGTTGAGTTGGTAGGATCGCCAACTGACGAATTACCGCCGGCCGAACCGCCGCCACATCCCACTGCTAAAACCGCGAAACTAATTAATAATTTAGATACTACTGGCTGGACCTTCATAAAATCTCTGGGAGTGTGCCAGAGAATTAAGAGAATGAAGCAAAAACTCGCGCCGTATAACATCCGCAATCATGCCCCATGATCGGTGTATGGTTTCGATCCCCTCAGTGTTTTGGCTGCACGACCGTGAAGATTTCGAGCGGACAAAACAGCGTTTGTAGGAGAAAATATCACTATGAAATCTACGATTCTAATCTCAACTCTCTCGGTCATGGCATTCGGTTCCGCCGTGTCCGCACAAGCAAGTCTCAACGTCAACGTGAACGTGGCGACACCACAAGTCGCTGTTCCGACTGTAGCGGTTCCGACCGTTGCGGTCCCCACCGTTGTTGTCGCGCAGCCCGTCGCGACTGGCGTGGTCGTGGTCCCGACCGTTGCGCAGCTTGCTGCAGCAGACGATGATCCCAGCGAAGAGCCGGTGCTGCAAGCAACAATGGCCCCGCCAGCAATGCAGGTTGAAGTGCAGGGCACTGCGCCTGGTGCCGGGCATGTGTGGGTCCCCGGCTATTGGCGTTGGCGTGGCAATCGGTACGTCTGGCGTGCTGGCTCGTGGAAACGACCGCGTATGCAAGGCGTGGGCTGGATCCCAGGCGGTTGGCAGCCAGCGGGCGGCGGCCGCTTCGTTTGGTCGCGTGGCCGCTGGGGCGGAGTTGCCGTCAACGCCGGTCCGGGACCAACGGTTGTTACCACCCGGCCCAATGGAGCCGTCGTCGTGAATCAACCAGGACCGGGCTCCGTTGTTGTTCGTCCTAATGGCGCTGTCGTTGTGAATCAACCAGGACCGGGCTCCGTTGTTGTTCGACCCAATGGTGGTGTTGTGATTCGCCGTCCCGGTCCAGACATTCGCGTTGGTCCAAATGGCGGCGTCCACATCCAGGGTGGCGGTCACGGTGGCGGCCACGGCCACGGTCACTAACGCTTTCTAGTTATAGACCGACCACGGGGGTGGGCACGGTTCTAAACGCAGGCACGGGGCTCGCGCACTGATTGGTACTGTTAAGCCCCCAGCAAAGAACGTCACTGACGCCATTGTTTTGCACTCTGGCGCAAGTGTGAAAATCGCCAATACCGAGGTCAGTGGCGCCGGTGATTGCGGTCATTTGCATCGGGGTTGGCGACTGCTCGCCCATGAAGTCCGCAAGCTCTCCTTCACGGTTGTTACCCCAGCAGTACACGGTGCCGTCTCCCATGAGGACGCAAGCGTGGTTTCCGCCTGCAAAGACCTTCGTGGGTTGCGTCCCCCCAGGCAGGCCTAGAACCTGCACAGCGCGCGGGCTCGGAGCACCCACCAATCCCGAGCCAAGCTGCCCATAGTTATTGAAGCCCCAACAATAGACGCTTCGGTTGGGGACGGACGTCACAATACCGCAGGAGAATTGCGATCCTGATGACAGCGCACCGTACGTTTGGTTCGTCAGAAATTGCAACGGCGTCACGCCTGAGCGCACATTTGCAAATGCATTCATCGCAATGTGCTCAATGACGGGGCGCGGTTGCGGGACTGGATTCAGTAGTGTTCCGTCACCCCACTGCCCAGCACGACCCTCACCAAAACAACTGACGGTTCCATCCCTAAACAGCACGCAGGTGTGGTCGTAGCCTGGTGCCACATCGTCCACCCCGTTGGCGTAGATTTGCCGCGCGAACATCGATGGCCCAGGGACACCTGTCTGCAACGATGCGTTGCTTCCCCAGCACGACAATGCGCCGCTTGCAGTGACTGCGCAAGGCGTCAGATACCTCAGACGCAGATGTGCGACGTCGGTCAATGGCATCATCATGGCCGTTCGCACTTGTGCAGGCAGGCCTTCGAGGAGCGCGATGCTCCCACGACCGGTCGCACCGGAGTCATTGTTGCCCCAACAACTCATCGAGTTGTCGGCCGCAATCTGAGCGCAACTGAGACCGAGCCCAGCGATGACGTGGCTCGTCCCGCGGACGCCGCTCACCTCGACGGGGCCCGTTCGTGGTGCAAAATCGCTGGTGCCTAGCTCTTGTGTGCCATTTAGTCCCCAGCAATTGACCGTGCGGCCCCCCGTTACGACGCAGGTGTGATTTCTGCCAGCGCCGATCGTCGCACCGCCTAAAGTTGCGTTGCGAAGCGACGCAATCGCCGTTGGAATCCGCTGTATGAGCTCACGCCCATTACCGAGCTGACCGACATAATCAACGCCCCAACACGCGACAGTTCCGTTGCTTTTTCGAGCACAAATATGGGTGTTTCCTGCGCTTATTTCGACAGCGTCATTGATTCCGTTGACCCGCTCGAAAGCTTGGGAATTTGTTGTGTTGGCGCGACCAAGCTGCCCTCCGTGATTGCGTCCGCTGCACCACACAGCTCCATCTTGCAAGAGCGCGCAGATAAATCCGTCTCCGATCGCCATGGATGCCACCGATCGTAGCTGCATAGGCTGAAATGGAATCCCGCTCCCCGCGCTCGGGTTCGTTCCGAGCTGGCCCCACTGGTTGGCGCCCCAGCACGACACGCGCCGGTCTACGTCGTGAATGATACACGCGTTTGCCTGACCCGCGTACACCGCAACGGGTGCGATGATTCCTCTCATGACTTCCTGTGGGGTTGCGACATCCACAGGACTCACGGCGTTGTTTCCAAGCTGGCCAAGATCGTTGGCACCCCAGCTAAACAGTCGCCCATCTCGGGTCAGAACGTAGGTTGCGCCATCGCTAACTGCTAGCGAAATCACGCTCGAATCGCCACTCATCGACACCGTGACGTTGGTTGCCACGAGCCTTGGTGCGACGCCGCCTACTCCCAGCTGCCCACGATTGTTTCGACCCCAACACCACAACGCACCGCCCATTTGCGTGGCACAAATATGCTCTCCGACGAACGCGATGTCCTTCACATTCTGCAGAGGCGCACCGCCGATCGCGCCGGTCACCACGTCCACCGGAGGCACAGAGGCATTCGACCCTGTTCCGGCGCCGCTTTGCCCGTACACGTCGATCCCCCAGCACTGCACACGCAAGCCGGCGCCATAAATGGCACAGCCACCGTTGGTGCCTTGGACAACTCGCCGCACATCCGGTCCAGCTCGAAGAATCTGCGGACTCGAAGAACCGCCTACAATCCCGCCTGGAATCTGGCCGCTAGCGTTTGTCCCCCAACACTTCGCCGTTCCGCCTCCTAGCCTAACGCAAGTCACGTTGGTACCACACGTGACTTGAGTCACTTCATTTTCACATTCGCCCCGTACACATTGCACACCCGCTCTGCACTGCCGGCCGCACTGACCACAATTGTCTCGGTCCAGCGCTGCATCACAAGATCCATCTCGCGACACATCGTTGTTTGGGACATCGTTTGTCTCAGGTATATCACTTACAGATATATCGACTCCCTGCGGAACATCCGCTCGTTGGTCCCCCGGTTTTGCTGTGCTGCAATGGAAGTTT